>JASJBY010000195.1 GCA_030066245.1 Gammaproteobacteria bacterium | reverse complement strand
GACTGGATAGATGTGTCGTTCGGGCTGCTCAAGTTCGGCTTGCCGCCAGAATGGGTTCGCGATCTCCATCAACGACTGCCACTGTATACGTTCTACCCTCGTACGATGTTTCCTCTCATTGGCCGTTACATGCTTCGGCACCCATTCAATCCTCTCCCGAACTTCCGGCTCTAATGTGAAGCCTATGTCGGGCGGTCGCCGTGATAGTGCTCAAGGTAGAAACGTATCAGTCGGACGAGATGGCGCTCCCCGAGGACGACCACGTGATCGACCAGCTCGCGCCGGCAGCTGCCGATTCAGCGCCTGACCACAGGATTCTGCCACGGACAACGATAAGCCGTTCGGGCAGGCTTGGGGCCCTCAGGCAAAGCCGCCCGAGACTGGGGCGAGGTATCGAGGCTCGCAAGGAGAGCGTCACTCACCCCCCTAGTGGCCATCTTGTCACCGGCCGAGGCCTACGGTTCCTCTCCCACACGCAGGAACTCGGTCCAGACAGCTTCTTCGAGGGCCAGTCGCAGCCTGTCGGTAGCCATTTGTTGTATGTGGATGCTGAGCATGACCCCCCTGAGAAGCTCCAAGCGCTCCTGGGATTCGTCGTTGAGGTCGATGCCCTTCATGTCCCAGTCGGGGCAAAGGCGTTCCATGTCGCCGACTTCCATGGCCAGAAGCAGGACATTTGTGTGGCGCGGGTCCTCCTTGATCCTTCGGTAGCATTCGTCAACTGCCGCGGGCGGTCCTTCCAAAAGCTGGAAGAAGAGTTTTCCTGCTGAGATCAGAAGGCCGGTGATCTGGTCTCGTTTGTTGTTGCGAGCCGAATCCGCAGCCACTTGTCGTAGCTCGTCCGGACCAAGGGCATGCGAAAACTCACTGATGTAACGGATGCGCTTCAGCACGATGCTCTCCACTGAGGCTTCGCGATCAATACTGCCTTCGTCATTCGGTCATTTCCTCGCGCGGCAAACGGCTTGTTGTTCGTGGAAGTACGAACTCTCAGGTATTCTGGGCCGTTGCGTCAAGGGTCCAGTACAGACAGCGGCGGAATCAGGTCTGGCACTGCTGCATGTCGACTTGGGGAACCAAGCGGGATGACGATTTTCCATATTACGGCATTTTTGAGTATCGCGCCGGCCCATCTTAGCTCGACGGCCGCTTTCCCTCCTTGGGCACGTTAGACCCGCTCAAGGGTCTTTCACAGGCCGTGTTACCAGGGCGTCCGCGCATGCACACCTGATCACCATATCCGCATTAGACCACAGCCTTTCTTGCACTCGCAGGTCATTGATTTTGCTCGCGCCGAGAGGATTTGAACCTCTGACCACCTGACCGTTTCTTCCGGAAAGAAACGGGACGCGCAAGGCGACCCGAAGGGTGTACGCCACGAATGGCGCCCATAAACCCCATTCAGAATGCCGTTTAGCCGATACGCTTCTATTTTATCGATGGAAAACGGCTTCACCGTTGTCTAATATTTCGGGGCGTTGGGCGTTTTAAGGGCTTATTATACGTAGTTTGACCACTGATATCAGACACCGCGCCCTCGCCCACCGCTTTGGTTGACTGCGCGGGTTCCTAACCGTTCCGCAGCCCGGTGACGACGACCACAGCCAATACAGAGTTGATGGACGTGTCTGCGTTGGCTTCCGTCCCCTCCGATACCGAGACATCTGTCAGGACACCTTGCCCCCCCCCTTTCGCATCCGGAATAACAATTCGCCATGCACAGGTTATCGCTGCACGACCAAACGGTCGACGCGCTCCAGGCAGGTCGGCGGCTCATAGAGGCAGCCCGCTATCAGGACGCACTGGACGTCCTGACCGCCGTGCCCTCGGCCTCCCGCAGCAGTCAAGGCCAAGCCCTGCTCGGTATCGCCCACTTTCAGCTAGAGCGTTACGCGCAGGCGGCCGAGCACTTGGCGGCCGCGCTTGAACACGATCCCCGCAACGACGACTGGCGCGACCTGTGTGACGAGGCGAGGACCAATGCCCTCGCCGGGCTCCACGAAGCCGTCCCGCCGGTCGCGTACTTCGATCGGAGGACCTTGCTCGCGCCGGCGACCGAGCTTGATTTTGACTTGCCGGCTCCGCCTGCCGGTCCGGAGCCGCTGCCCCTACGACGCCTGCTCATCAGGCTCGGCTCGGGGCTTGGCTGGATTTTCGCGTGGTTTGCTCAGGCTGCCACCGAGGTGTGGGGCCGACTGGCTGGATATCGGGACAGGTTATGGACGAACTGGTATCGCCGCCCGATGTTCTTGGCCTTGCTGACCCTGGCCTACATGCGGGACAAGCTCAACCGGGATAATCTCAAGAGCGTCTACCCCGACGATGTCCTCACGGGGTTTCAGGCACCCGGCCAGCGTCCCCCACCCGGTGTTGCGCGGTTCCGGACCCCTAACGGGAGCTGGAACAATCTCGACGATCCCAGCGAGGGCGCGGCGGGCACACGTTTCGGCCGCAATGTCCAGCCTGAAGCCAGCCTGGCCGAGACCGGTGACCGCTTGCTCACTCCTAATCCCCGGGTTGTCAGTCTCGAGCTCCTGACCCGCGAAGAGGGCACCAAGGAAATACCATTTCTGAACCTGCTGGCGGCCTCCTGGATTCAGTTTCAGGTGCACGACTGGGTCAGCCACGGCGAGAACCTCGCCTGGCCGGATGTGCACCACATTCCGCTGGCCGAGAACGACCCCGTGCGCGTCAAGTATCACCAGACGAAGATGTTCGTGGGCAGGACCCAGCCCGATCCGACCCGTGCACGGCATGACGGTCAGAAGCCGGTCACTCACATCAACGAAGTGACCCACTGGTGGGATGCTTCGCAGATCTACGGGAGCGACGCGTGCACACTCGGCCGCCTCATAAGCGGCAGCGACGGAAAACTCCGCCTTGATCACCAGGGGCTTCTCCCTGTCAGCCGGAGCGGGGTCGAGGAAACCGGCTTCGTCCGCAACTGGTGGGTGGGCCTGGCCATGCTGCACACTCTATTCGTCAAGGAACATAACAGCATCTGTGATCGCCTGAAATCGAAATATCCTCACTGGCGCGATGATCGGCTTTTCCATGTGGCCCGCCTGATCAACGCCGCCGTGATCGCAAAGATCCATACCGTCGAGTGGACCCCGGCGATCCTGCCGAACGCTGCCGCTAGCCAGGCCCTTAACGCCAACTGGTTCGGGCTGGCCACCAACCTGCTGCGCCGGGGCAAGCAGCGAAGAACGCTAGCAGCCCTGAACATCCGCCAGCCGGAATTGGGCGGCGTGGTCGGCAACCCCGCCGACAGACACGGCGTGCCGTTCAGCTTGACCGAGGAGTTTGTAGAGGTCTATCGGCTGCACTCGCTCCTGCCAGAGCATCTCGTGCTAAGGCGACACGATACGGACAGCACCCTGGAGAAAATCCCAATCGCGGCCACACGTCAGGCAGCATCCCGGAAGCTCACCGAGCGCGTTGCGATGACCGATCTTTTCTACTCCTTCGGCAATCAGCATCCCGGGCAGCTAGTGCTCAACAACTTCCCCCGCTTCATGCAGGAGATGAGCGTGCCGGGCAATCCCGTTTTCGATCTGGGGGCGGTCGATATTCTGCGCGCACGGGAACGTGGGGTGCCGCGCTACAACGAGTTCCGGCGTCAGCTCGGGCTCAGGCCGATCGGTCGCTTCGAGGAGTTGACCGACGATGTAAGGCAGGTGGCCAAACTCAAGCGCGTATATGGCGGACAGCCGCAAGATGTGGAGACCTTGGATCTCCTCATCGGAACCCTGGCCGAGAGCCATCGTCCTCCCGGGTTCGGATTCGGCGAGACCTTGTTCCAAATCTTCATCCTGAATGCAACCCGCCGGCTGCAGGCTGATCGCTTTTTCACCGATGACTACAACGAACAAACCTACACCCCGGAAGGTCTGCACTGGGTAGACGATGCTGACTTCAAGACCGTCTTGTTGCGGCATTACCCCGAGCTCGCGGACACCGGGCTGGCCAACGTGAAGAACGCCTTCGAGCCCTGGGACGTTGGCGAGACGCTCGACCTGACCCGGCACCCGCTAAGACGCTTCGACCGGGACCTGGAACCTCAGCCGGCACGCGGAAACGCGCACCGCTGAGCGGCGCACGTGGTCTTGAAGAGGCTATTGGATTAAATGAGGAGACGGCAAACGAAGAACGCAGCAGGGTCGGTTCTTTTCATGGCGTGCCGCGCCACCGCGATGAATGGCGCGAGGCGGCCGAAGCGCGTTCCCGTCGACCTCGCAGACAACAAACGGTGAGCCACAGAGTGTCCGGGTTTGAGCGCGCCAAGTGGATGTCCCTCTTCTTCGACGCGCTCCGCCTTCCGGGGTGCGTGGCGCCGTGCGCGGGAAGCGGCGGCTGCGGCCCGCGCGAGATGGCCTACGGCTGTTGTAGAATGACGTCTGCGGCTTTCTCCCCGATCATGTAGACCGAGGTGACAATAAAGAACCCCGGGATACGGGGGAAGATTGAGGCGTCGACGACGCGCAGGCCGTCGACGCCGTAGACCCTGAACTGGCTGTCGACGACACCACCCTGGTTCCTGGGAAGCATGGCGCAGGTGCCGCAGGCGTGGTGGCCCCAGGCGTGGTTGCGCACGAAGTCCTTCAGCTGCTGGTCGGTGTACTGGCCTCGACCGGGTTCCTCTTCCTCGTCAATGAGCGTGCTCATCGAATCGGCGATGGTGCGAACGAACTTCACGCCGCGTACGACGGCGTCCAGGTCTTCCTCGTTCGGGTCGGACTCGTGATTGAAATAACGGAACCGGATCTTTGGCGGTTGCGCAGGATCCGCGCTATCGAGCACGACGCTCCCGTTGACGTTGGACGTATGCGCTTTGAGGACGACCCAGGACAGGTAGTTCGGTTCGACTATGCGTTTCGAGTACCCGGGGTAGTAGCCGCGGAAATCGCCCAGGAACGCAACGCAGAATAGATCCGGGCGCACGAGCTGCGGTCGTGACTTGAGCACGACGGCGAGCATGCCGCCGTTGCTGATGTAGACACCCTTGCGCCTTTTTGCCCAGCGCCGGTACTGGCGGTCGGTCGTATCGAACTTCGCGCCCTGCATCGCTTTCCAGGGCTGCTTCATCCGGCTCACGATGCCCACCTCGTAGCGGTCCTGAAGCCGCTTGCCGACGCCGGGCAGCGCACTCACCACCTTGATCTGGTGCCGCGCGAGCTCTTTGGGATCGCCGATGCCGGAGAGCATCAAGATCTGCGGCGTGTTGAACGTGCCGGCTGCGAGGATGACCTCGCGCCCCGCGTTCGCGCGACGGGTCTCCTCGGGCATGGCATGGGGCGACGGCGACGCATGGTATAGATATGCGCCTTTCTTGTACTCGACGCCGGTCGCGCGACCGTCTTCGATCACCACGCGGGTGACCAAGGCGTCCAGCTCGATCGTGAGGTTCTCATGCCTGTCCCTCACCTCGCGCACGCGCTCGCGCACGCTGATGCGTGCGTGGTTGCGCGTGGACAGCGGTGCGTAGCGAACGCCGAACGCCCGATCGTGCACGAGCCGTTGGTCGTTGACGTCGCCAAAGCTCGTCATGAGCCAGGCCCAGCGCTGCCCGCCCTGGGGCAGCCGTTCCATGGCCGTGATTGCCGAGGCCTTGAGCGTCCTCCGCAAGCGCCAGCCGCGTAGCGCGCTGAGCGGCAGCGCTTTCTCCGTAGGTAGCCAGCCGTCGTAGCCGTGTCCCGGCAGGTTCAGTCCAAAGAGCCTGTGCAGCCAACGCCACACCACGCGGTAGCGGCAGCGCTCCATGCGACGAAAATACCGGTTCATGTTCGAAGCGCGCCAGGAGTCGTCGCCCATCGTCTGCGCCATATGGTTCCAGTCGGCGTTGTGCGGACGCACGATGATCATCGCGTGGTGGGCGGTGCACCCGCCCAGCGTGCTGCAGCGTGGGTAGAGGACACCGTCGTGGTCGGCCGAGTACTTCCAGTCCTTCTCCCGCTCGGCTTTCGTGTCGAAGTGCTCGACCCAGTAGTCCCAGCGGATCTTGTGGTGCTCGGAGGCGAAGGCGTGAAATGCGGGCACGTGATAGTCGGCATGCAGGTCGCGCTCACCCGCCTCCGGCCGCTCGTCAATCGGGTCGCCGCCGGCCTCCAGCAGCAGCACGGACCGGCCGGCCTCCGCCAAGCGTGCGGCGAGCACGCCGCCGCCCGCGCCCGAGCCGACGACGATGTAATCGTATGTCGCTCCGTCGGCCACGCGCGGCGCCTAGAAGTGCTTCAGGTACTGAATCAGCGCCTGCTTGTCCGCAGCCGACAGCACGAAGTCGCCGCCGCGCGGGTCGAGATGGCTGCCGAAGTAGTGGCCTTTATTCACCACGTAGTCCGGGCACTTGCTGAGACCCACGAGCGTGTCGACGAAATTCGTGTCCTGCAGCACCTGCTCGGCATGCGCCTGCGCAGTTGACTGCTTGAGATAGTCGTTGTCGCAGTTGCCACCCAGCTTCTTGAACGTGCTGAGCAAGGTGGGCGCCGCCTTGATCAAGCGCCAGTAGTGGCTCCAGGTGTCGTCTTCGTCGTTATCGGGCAGGAGCTTCGTGTTGACCAAAACATTAATAGGAAACCCTTTGGGCAGCGGTCCGAGGGCGATGTTGCCTTCCTCGTCGACCGCCCACGGTGCGAGCCAGTTGAAAAAACCAACGTTGTTACTCACGAGATCGGGCACGTAGCCCTTCGGGATCTTGACACACGACGTCGCCGTCGTTCGGTACATGTATCCCGGAACCTCGAGCTCGGTGAGCGGGTCCTTGCGTCGGCGCTCTGGGTTTAGCAACCGGTCGATGGACAGCTCGAACAGGCGCATGCGGTTCGCCACGCAGGGAAGATAGGGATCCTTGTCGTCTGGCGCCGGGCATTCGCTCGAGTAGGAAGTGTCGTAGCCGGCGCCATATCCAGCCTTCGCTGATGCCTTTGAAGCGTAGCCGCCCCTGGGCGCCTCGCTCCGCGACGCGTACCCCTCGCCCGCCGGTGTGCCTTCCGATGCGTACGTTCGTTGCGTCTCGGCGTAGCCTGTGTACTCATTCGTTTGCCCGTATTCACGCACGCTGGATGGGTAGCCGCCGTCGACGTAGTAGCCCTTCCTCGTGTACGGGTAGTCCTCGAATCCGACGGAGTTGTTGAGCAGATACGGCGCCGTGGACCACAGGCTCACGAGCGAGGCCGGGCGCGTGTAGCCGCGGCCCGCGCCCTTGGGCGTGAAGGACATCTCCGCGCCGGAGACGGGATGATGTACCGTCAGCTCACCCACCGGCGGCAGGTTTTTGTACGATGTGGACGAGAAGTTGTCCCAGATATCGCCTTCGAGCGCGTTGGTGGCGATCGGGCTGCACGCGTTGGTGCCGAGCAGGTCCGACGGCACACGTCGCTCCGTGGACAGAAAGTCATTCTCGAGGAATTTATCCTCCTTGACGATCTCGGTCATTCTCTCAATGAACTCGTCGGTCTGCGTCCACTCCCAGTATCGGTCCCAGCATTTACGATAATCGGGGCCGTTGCCGCCGTTGCCGCAAATGCCTTCGTCAATGCCGCTGCCTTGCGGCGCCTCAGGCGGGTGGCCCGAATGGCACGCGGCGCAGTTCGCGGCGAACACCTCCTTGCCGCGCTCCAGGACCTCAGGCTCTATACTCTGTAGATACTCGGGCGCGACGTCCTTCAACAGATCCGGCGTCGCCGTGACCAGGAAGAAGATCGCCATGTCGGCCGTCTGGTCCTCTGTCGCCCCCCAGTAGGCCGAGTTTCTCTGAGCGTCGGCGATTTTGATGGGCGAGATCTTCTGGCCGCCGATCACCGGGCGAAAGTGCAGCGTCCACTCCTCGCTGAAGAGCCCGATGTTGAGATACACGCGATTCAGCGCACCTAGGATGCCTACCGAGTCGGCGCCGTCCTTCAGCACACGCGCGGTCAGGATTCTGCCGGTTTGCGCGTCCCAGAAGCCTCCCAGCGCCTTCGTTTGCTCGTAGTCCTGGAACTGCTTGTTGTCCATCTCGCCGTCCGTCAGCTCCTCCTGGCCCCAGCGCTTCATGGGCTCGAGCCGCGCGATGACGTTATAAACGGCGTTCATCGTGCGTGGGTTGTTGATGTAGTCCGTCGAGACGAGCGAAGTGTCGAGCGAGCCGGGTGGGTTCGTGTGAAAGAGCTGGAAGATGAAGTTGTGCTCGTGGTCCGCCGGCACGTCCACCTCGTCGCGCGGGCGCGTCTCGTGGAAGAAGATCCGGTCCACCCAGAAGTATTGCGCGCCCGGATTCGAGTTAATGTTCGCCCACTGCGGCGTTTCCGGATCTATCGGCGGCTTCACGGGGCTTGGACCCACGTGGCAGAATCCGCACGACATGCCGACGCGGTAGGGGCGCACCAGCTTCGCGTCCTGATAGCCGCGGCACTCGGGGTCGTCAGAGCCGGAGCCATCGTGATCCGTGTAGAAACGGCCATCCGTCATACATTTCTGCCAGTATTCCGCGGCTTCCTGGTCGAAATTGGGATTCGAGAACAGCCGGAGGCCCAGCACCCCCGTCGCCCTGCCGTAATAAGAGCCGACCTCCACGCCGTTCTCACCCCGGACACCGGTCTTGACGCCACGGTATTCGCCGACATTTTCGTACGGGTCTTTACCACACTTAGTGTCGGGCCTGTCGAGCCATAACCCGTACTTGGAGTCGCCGGCCGTCGCTTGCTCGAAGCACGGCTCGTTGACGAGACCGAGGTAGTGCCAGCGGTTGTACCGTCCGTACCCCTGATCCGGATGCGATGAGAGGATTTTCAGCAGATCGAACGCGCCGGCGGTGATGCCGGCAAGCTCGTCCCAGAACCGGTCGTTGCCGCCGGTCCAGACGTTCCAGGTGTTCTGGCCTTTCACGGCGCGCACGCGCGTCTCCTCGGGCGTGAGCCCGAGTATGTCGGCGACAGCGACGATGGTCGCCGGATACGGCTCGCCCGGGGGCGGCTTCTTCAGCAGCCCCTTGTCCATCTCGATCATGTGCTCGTCGGCGGCCGCCTTGAAATGCGTCCGATCCAACCCAGCTTTCGTCGCCTCGTCGAGGACGTTCCCGAAGCGCTCATGGTCGGGCTCGACGAGTGACCGCACCACGAGGAATGCGGTGAGCAGCAACGCGACGACCAGCACCCCTATCACGATTGCCGTCCACTTTACGACTCCGCCTACGGTCATGATGGCTCTCCTTAAAATCTAACGGCGCCAATCCTACACCCGGTCGGTCGTCGTCTTCGCCGGCAGCCGATCGGACGATCACAACGTCTTCAAGTACGAAAGCAAATCCTCTTTCTTGATGTCCTCGAGATCGGTGCCCCATGCGTGGCCGCCGTTGCCGTTGCCCGGCACAGAGGTGTCGACAAGCCAGCTGTAGCGGGACACGAAGATACCTTTCGCCGGATCGTCGGCGGCCACGAACCCCCCGTTCTCAGCGTCGACAAGGTCGTACCCGCGCCAGAACGTCTTCGGTCGCTCCGCCGGCGGACGCAGCAGGTCCCGCAGCGTCGGCACCGAGCCGTTGTGCAGGTACGGGCCCTTGAGCCACAGCCCCGTCAGCTCGTTGGCCACATAGCCGTTCTCGTTCTGGAACGCCTTAAAACC
>JASJBY010000017.1 GCA_030066245.1 Gammaproteobacteria bacterium | reverse complement strand
GCCCCAGAGCTGGCGCAGCACGTCGGCCTTGCCGGGCCAGCCGTCCACGGCGTGATAGCGGCAGAGCACTCGCTTCACGTTGCCGTCCAGGATGGGTTGCCGCTGGCCCCCGGCCAGCGCGAGTATGGCGCCCGCAGTCGAGCGGCCAATGCCCGGTAGCTGCAGCAGGCCTGCCAGGGTCTCGGGCATGGTGCCGTGGTGGCGGTCGCGTACCCGGCAGGCGGCTGCGTGCAGGTTGCGCGCCCGCGCGTAATAGCCCAGGCCGCTCCACAGGTGCAGAACCTCGTCCAGCTCGGCGTCGGCCAGCGTCGCCACGTCGGGAAACCGGGCCATGAAGCGCAGGTAGTAGGGTATCACCGTGGCCACCTGGGTCTGCTGTAGCATGATCTCGGAGATCCAGACGCCGTACGCGCTCCGCGACTGCTTCCACGGCAGCTCCGTGCGGCCGTGCCGGTCGTACCATGCGAGGAGGCGCTCGGCAAAGACAGAGCTCATAGCGTCGGTGTCGGCTGACCGAGTGCCTCGGTCATCTCCAGGGCCACGCTGCCCAGGCGGCGCTTGATGACCCAGGGGCCGATCAGCGGCGGCACCCAGAAGTCCGGGACCACGTCTGCCTGGTAGCGCAACCGCGTCGTATCTTGCGCGTCAAGCTGCAGTTCCCAGCGCATGCGGCCGTATTTGTAGTCGCTTTCCGCCGGGTCCATGATGGCCACCATGTAGCGGCCCTGGGTGTCGTACTGGAAGTCCAGGGTCTGGGTAACGATGCGGCAGAAGAACAGGATGCAGCCCTGCATGCGCACGTGCACCCGCGCCTGGGTGTCCTGGCGTGACAGGGCCCTGCTCTCCACGACACTGCTGTGCAGGCGGTCCAGGTTGTCGAAATCCTGGAGTTGCGCCATGACCCGCGCCGGCGGCGCGTCGATGTGGGCATGGACGATGACCCGATAACGGTCTCGGTCGCGGCGCACCTGCACGTCTGCTTCGGAAGCTGCCGGCGCCTGGGCGAGGGGCAACAGCCACAGGCCGGCCAGCAGCAGTGCGCGCATGTCAGCGGAACAGATCGCGCAGCAGATTCTTGACCGGCTCCTGGATGTCCTCGTCCACTTTTTTCTCGATGAGCTCCTCCAGTCGCTCCTGACCCTTTTTCTTGCCTTCGGCGGCCAGCAGCGTCTTGAGGTCCAGTTGATACCTGGGCTCCAGCAGATTGCCCGTGACCTTGATGGGGATCTGAAGCCCCTTCAGATCCTCCAGCCCTTTGCCGCCCTGGCCTTCTCCCGAGCCGACAACCACGGTGGTCAGCAGATAGTCCACCTGCTCCTTGGGCAGGTCCGCGCTACCCTTGCCGCGTACCCTGAGCAGGGGCGATTTCGCCTGCAGATCGTCGTTGCGCGCCACGCCGTCGGTGAAGTACACGCTGCCGCTCAGTTCGGTGAAGTCGGTCTGGACCGGTTCGTTGCTCGGCGGCAGGGGTTTCCCGTCCAGACGGGCCTTGGCCTCCCTTATCATGCGGCCGATGTTGATGCCCTTGACCGCACCGTCCAGAAACATGAACGACGAGCGGCCGTTCAGCGTCTTGCGTGCGGCCTCGGCGTCCGCCCCCTGGAAGCTGAGTTTGGCGCTGGCAGTCGCCTTGCCGGTGAGGCGGTCCTTGCCCAACAGATCCTTGAGCAGCGGACCGGCCTGGACTGCAGTGAGCTTCTCGTCCACCGAGACCTTGAGCTGCTTGCCCTGGGCGTTGAGCTGCATGTGCCCGTCGTAGTTGCCATCGTAGAGCTGGGCCTGCACGGGATTCAGTTTGATGATGCCGTCTTTACCCGTGAGTTTCAGCAGCACGTCGGTGATGCGCAGGTTGCTGATCTTGAGGGAGCCGACCCTCAGCTGACCGAGCACATCCAGGCTCCGCAGGGCTTCGAGAGGGATTTCCCCGCCCGCCGCGCCTGCCGCGGCACCGGGTGTCGCGGCAGGCGTGGTTGCGTCATCGGCCGGCGGCGGCAGGTAGCGATCCGCGTCAATGGCGTCGACGGTCAAGTGGAAGCGCACGGCGGGGCCCTCGAACCGGGGCATCTCCACGCGGCCCTCCAGCGTGGTGTCGTCCAGGCGCGCGGTCAGCCGCTCCATGGTGAGCCGGGTGGTGGAGCCGCTCATCCGGGTATCCAGGCTCATGCGGCTCAGGGCCTTGGGATCGGCGGTCACCATCGGGGCCTGGCCGAGGCGCTCCATGAGTTTCCTGGGGCTGAATTCAGCGACCTTTAGGGAGGCGTTGTATGCAGGTGTGCTGAGTAACTTCTCCGCAGATGCCGCGCCTCGAACCGCAACACCCAGCGTCTCTGCCCGGAACTCCGGCATGTTGAGGGTCTCGGCAACGAGATCCACGTCAGCCCGTGTCTCGAGCCGCAGGTCGAGTACGTCGGCCGGTACCCCTGCGCCCCGGAGCGCGGTGTTCAGCACCAGGCTTCGAATACGGATGTGCTGCCGTGGCAGATCGAACTCGATCTCGCTCTGCAGGCTCACGTCTCCGTCAATCTCGGGGGTGTCCCCCCGGACGCGAAATTTCAGATCCAGCTTGACTGGGCGCCCGCTGACGATAGCGTTGGTGGTCAGCGTCACGTCGTCCAGCGTGTATTTCTGATCTGCCTGGGCATCCACCCATTCCACATGGGCCTGACGCACATCGAGCCCGCCGATGGCCAGGCTGGCCAGGGGCAGCTCGCTGGAGGTCTGCGGCGTCGCCTGCGGGTCCTCGGGAGGTTTGCTCTCGGCGGCTCCCGCCTGGGCCAGGTCTTCCCAGTTACCCCGGCCCTGCTCGTCCCGAGCCAGCTTGAGACGCAGCCCGTGCAGGGTCACCGTGTCCATTTGTATCTGCTTCTTCAACAGCGGCAGGAGCTTGACCCGAATCTGCACCCGCTCGGTGCTGGCAAAAACGGGCTCCTGGAAGCCGGGTGCGTTGCCCAGCTCGAGTCGGCCTACATCGATGCCCAGCCAGGGAAAGACCGAGAGGCCTATGTCGCCTTCGATGGCGACACGGCGCCCGGTCTGCGTCTGCACCGCCTCGGCCAACTGGTCCTTGTAATCGTTGGGATCGAAATACAGCGTGAGTATCAGGACGGCAGCGATGACTACGACCAGCACCAGGGCGACGAGGGTCGTGACAATGCGGAGAAGGGTCCTCATGGCTGGATTTCCTCGATAGTCTGGCCTGCCTCGGAGCAACGCCGCCGTTCAGTCGTACTCCTCGGCTCTGCGGGCGCTGCCGCGGACCTTGTCCGCCGGATAGCGTGCTTCGTTTATAGCGATCTTGTCCCAGGCGGCAGGCACCAGATCCACACCGAGCTTGTCGGCTGTGCGAATGAGGTAGATCAGAATGTCCGCCAGCTCGTGGCCGACGGCCTCCTGGGCTGCGGCATCCAGGCGCCGGCTTTGGTCTTCGCTGAGCCATTGAAAGTGTTCCAACAGCTCGCCCACTTCACCCGCCAGCGCCATGGTCAGGTTCTTCGGGCTGTGGAACTGGTCCCAGTCCCGGACCGCGGCGAACTCTGCCAAACGCTGACGCAGGCGCTCCAGACTGTCCTCCGGCGGCTTTTCCATCAGGCTGATCCCGCGCTCTGGTGCGTGCTGAGAAATAGCGGCCCCAGCGGCCGTCAGTCACTGCTGGCCGAGGTGTGAGTCAGCGCGTGCAGTTCCGCACGGGCGCGCTGCACGGCTGATCGAACGCGTTTGGGCGCTGTTCCTCCCAAGTGGTCGCGTGCCGCTACCGACCCGTCCAGGGTTAGGATGTCGAACACATCTTCCTCGATCTTCGGGGAGAATCCGCGCAGCTCATCCAGGGACATTTCCGCAAGATCGCGACCGCTCTGCACGCCCTGGCGTACCGCGTTGCCCACTATCTCGTGGGCATCCCGAAACGGCAGACCCTTGCGGACCAGGTAATCGGCCAGGTCCGTGGCCGTTGAGAAGCCGCGGCGCGCCGCCTCGCGCATACGCTCGGCGTTGACGCGTATCCCGGGCACCATGTCGGCATACACCTTCAGACAGCCTTTCACCGTGTCCACGGTATCGAACAACGGTTCCTTGTCCTCTTGGTTGTCGCGGTTGTAAGCGAGCGGCTGTGCCTTCATCAGGCTGAGCAGAGCTATCAGGTGACCGTACACGCGGCTGGCCTTGCCCCGCACCAGCTCTGGCACGTCCGGATTTTTCTTCTGGGGCATGATGGAAGAGCCGGTACAGAAGGCGTCCCCCAGATCGACGAACTCGAACTGGGCCGACGACCACAGGATCAGCTCCTCGGAGAACCGGGACAGATGGGTGAGCAGCAGGGCGCAGTTGCTGATGAACTCGATGACAAAATCCCGGTCGCTGACCGCGTCCAGGGAATTGACACAGGGTTCGTCGAAGCCGAGCAGAGATGCGGTTATTTCCGGATCGATGGGGTAGGTGGTGCCGGCCAAAGCAGCCGCGCCCAGGGGCGACCGGTCTATGCGGACGCGACCGTTGCACAGGCGTTCGTGGTCGCGATTCAGCATCTCGAACCACGCCATCATGTGATGACCGAAGGTGACCGGCTGGGCCGTTTGCAGATGGGTGAAGCCGGGCATGATGGTGCCCGCTTCGCGTTCGGCCACGTCCAGCAGGGCCGTTTGCAGCCGTGTCAGCTCGGAGACGATATCATCGGTTTCGTCCCGCAGATAGAGGCGCATGTCGGTGGCGACCTGATCATTACGGGACCGTCCGGTGTGCAGCTTCTTGCCCAACACGCCGATGCGCTCGGTGAGGGCCGCCTCTATGTTCATGTGGACGTCTTCGAGGGCGATGTCCCATTCGAATTGTCCCGCGTCGATGTCGGCCTCGATGGACTTCAAGCCCTTGACGATGGTCTCCGCTTCCTCCTGAGTCAGCACCCCGATCTTGGCGAGCATGCGGGCGTGGGCGATGGAGCCCCAGATGTCGTAATGCTGAAGCCGTTTATCGAAATCCACCGATGCCGTGAAGGCCTCGACGAAAGCATCGGTGGGCTCGTTAAAGCGGCCGGTCCAGGGTTTTTTGGCGGAGCCCTCAGTCACTATCGGTCGTCCATACGCTGAATCGAATTAAGCCTGCGGGAGTATAAGTCATTCGGCCCACGGCGGAAATTGCGGCCGGCAGAGGCTGCTTCAGCGGCGGGTGGGCGCGCCGATAAGACGCACTATGGAAGTGCAGCCCAGGCCCAGCGACCGCGACTCCCTGTTTCTACCGGACTTCTGCGACGTTCGACTGATCCTGGTGGCCGTCCTGATGGGTGAGCTGCTGGCGTTTGTCCTGGTGCTGGTCCCAGGGCCCGTGGTCGGGTTCTGGGGGGCACTCTCCAGCGTGTCTTTGTTTGTGCAGTGGGTGGGGCTTAGCAGCATGGGACTCCTCTGCATCGGCCGCCGCTGGCTGCGGGGTCTCGGCAACATGGCGGCAGCGGCCCTCAGCTATGTGCTGGTGCTGATGGTGACCGCCGGGCTGAGCGTGGTGGTCCTGTGGCTGTTCTCCGCGGGGCAGATTGGGGCGGGGCCGGCCGCCGGCATCGATCTGGCCTTCGTGGGGCGCAATCTTGCCGTGTCGGCCATCGTGACGGCCGTCGCCCTGCGTTACTTCTACGTGCAGTTCCAGTGGAAGCGAAACCTGGAATCGGAGACCCAGGCCCGGATCCAGGCCCTGCAGTCGCGCATCCGCCCGCACTTCCTTTTCAACAGCATGAACACCATTGCCAGCCTGACCCGTTCCCAACCCGCCGTGGCAGAACGTGCTGTGGAAGATCTCGCCGATCTCTTCCGGGTCAGCCTGGGCGACGCCCGAGTTCCGGTGACGCTGCGACGGGAGCTGGAGGTGTGTCGGCATTATCTCGAGATCGAGGCCCTGCGCCTCGGCGAGCGCCTGCGCACGGAGTGGTCCGTGGACGCCTTGTCACACGATGCGGTTCTGCCGGCGCTCAGCGTCCAGCCGCTGGTGGAGAACGCGGTCTACCACGGCATCGAGCCCACGACGGCCGGGGGTGTGCTGGCCATCGGGGTGCGCGCCGCCGGCCGGGACCAGGTGAGCGTGACCATCCGCAACCCGATTGCCGCCGAACGGAGTAACAACCTGCGCCAGGGCAACCGCATGGCTCTGGAGAATGTCAGGGAACGCATGCAAGCCTTCTTCGGCGGCCAGGCTCGTCTCGAGGCCGGCATGGCGGGCAGCGAGTACCGGGTCTGCCTGACGTTCCCATACCGGAAAGCCGCCGCATGAGAGTGCTGATCGTTGATGATGAGCCGCCGGCCCGCCACCGTCTGGCCGCGCTGCTGGCAGAGCTGCGCACGGGCGACGTGATCAGCGAGGCCGCCGACGGTCGGCAGGCGCTCGAGCTCGTGACTAGCGACCGGCCGGACGTGTTGCTCCTGGATATCCGCATGCCGGGCATGGATGGCCTGGAGGTCGCCGGGCATCTGGCCGCCCTCGACAACCCGCCAGCGGTCATTTTCACCACGGCCTACGACCAGCATGCGCTGCAGGCCTTCGAGGCTCGCGCTCTGGATTATCTGCTGAAGCCCGTACGCCGGGATCGGCTGCGCGAGGCGCTGGAGCGGGTCGGGCGGTTCACCCGCCCCCAGCTCGCGGGCCTGGGGAATGGCGACAAGGCTGCCCGCACCCATATCAGTGCGACCATGCACGGCAATCTGACCCTGGTGCCGGTGGACGACGTGCGCTTTTTCCAGGCAGACCAGAAATATGTCACCGTGGCCCACCCCGGTGGGCAGGTGCTCATCGAGGAATCCCTGAAGGCCCTGGAAGTCGAGTTCGGCGAACGTTTTCTCCGCGTGCACCGCAACGCCCTGGTGGCGGTCCGTCATGTGATGGCCCTGGAGCGGGGCGAGGACGGGCGCCATATGGTGCGCCTCAAAGGCGTGGAGCAGACCCTGGAAATAAGCCGCCGACTATTGGCGCCAGTGAAGAAGCGCCTCAAAGAGCTCTGATCGAGGAAGCGGGCAGCGGGCGGCGGGCAGCAAGAAGTAGAAGCGGGCAGCGGGCAGGAAGAATAGCGGTTAGCGGGCAGCGGGCAGCGGGCAGCAAGAAGTAGAAGCGGGCAGCGGGCAGGAAGAATAGCGGTTAGCGGGCAGCGGGCAGCGGGCAGCGGGCAGAAAGAGGGAAGAAGGGAGCAGGGAGCAGGGAGCAGGGAGCAGGGAGCAGAGGGCAGGGAGAATAGCGGGCGGCGGGCGGCGGGCGGCGGGCGGCGGGCACCCAAAAGGGGGCTTCGCTACACTCTGGTTGCTTCACGCTTCACGCTTCACGCTTCACGAGTCACGAGTCACGAGTCACGAGTTACCCTCTTCCCCGACCTACGACCTACCATCTCCCATCTCCCATCTCCCATCTCCCATCTACCATCTACCATCTACCATCTCCCCCCCGAAGCATATCCTCCGGCCATTAGCCACCGGCTGCCGTCTGTCGGGCCTCGTCGACGCATTCCGGAGACCGGGATTGGCGGTCCGTCATCTCTCGCGCTGCCGCGAGCGTTGCCAGGCGGCCAACCACGCCATAGGCGTAGAAGCGGTTCGGCTGGGCATCGGGTTCCCGGTTGCGGTCGGGGGTGATGCAGGAGCCGGCGAAGGCCAGCGGCTGGAAGTGGGCACCCGGCGCGTTCAGGTTTTCGTTCTCGCCGCGCCCCGTGTGTACGCGATAGAAGCCGCCCACCACGTGGCGGTCAATGAGATACACCACGGGCTCGGCAACGGCCTGGCGCGTGCCCCAGGTCTCGAAGCTGTAGACGCCCTCCTGCATGATGACCTTGGTGACCGTCTGCCCGCCTTTGGTGGAGGACATGCGCGTGCGCTGTTTGCGGTTCAGCTCGCGCAGCTCGTCGCTGTCCTGGACCGTCATGACTGCCATGCCGTAGGTGCCGGCGTCGGCTTTCACCATGACGAACGGGGGCTTGTCCACCTTGAACTCACGGTACTTGCGCCTGATTTGCGCGAGCAAAGCCTCCACGTTATCGGCCAGACACTCCTCGCCCTCCCGTTTCATGAAGTTGATTTCGCCGCAATTGCGAAACAACGGGTCGATCAACCATGCATCGATATCGACCAGAGTCGCCAGCTCCCGGGCGACATCCCGGTAATGGCTGAAGTGGACCGACTTGAGGCGCTCCGACCATCCGAGGCTGGGGTGGGGGATGACGGTCTGCTCCAGGCCGTCGAGGATGGGTTGGCCCACCGACAGGTCGTTGTTGAGCAGCACGAAGCACGGTGAGAAGCCCGCCACCTCGACGCGGTTGCCCTTCCGCTCCACCGGCTCGAGCCTCAGGGTGCGGCCGGAGGGCAGGGGGAATTTCTGCGGGTTGCTCATGCTCTCGGTGAGTGAGCCAATGCGAACCTCGAGCCCCGCTTTGGCGAGGATGTCCCGCAAGGCTGCCACGCTTTCCAGGTAGTAAATGTTGCGCGTGTGGGCCTCGGTAAGCAGCAGTACGCGCACGGCAGTGGGGACCCAGCGCTCGATGGCTCCCTGCACGGCCTGCACGCAGAGGGGCTCAAACGCAGGGTTCAGGTTGTTGAATCCGGCCGGAAAAAGGTTCGTGTCCACGGGCGCAAGCTTGAATCCGGCGTTGCGAATGTCCACGGACGAGTAGAACGGCGGCGTTGTCTTGAGCCATTGGGTGCGGAACCAGTTCTCGATCTCCGCCTGATGGGCGAGCAGGTGGGCTTCCAGCTTGTGCAAGGGGCCACGGAGCGCCGTGGTCAGGTGCGGAACGCTCTGCATGTTGTCGCTGTTCATGGCTCGCTGCATCCGGTGCTGTCGTTCGTACGGCTCGTTGCGGAGCTGATTATACGCCGCCAGTCATTTCGACCTTGCAGCGGAGCGGGAGTGCGCCGTGGGGTGCTGGTCATTGTATGGTCATGTCATGCTTGAGTAAGATGCCTGGACAGGCGCGAACAACGGCGCAGGCACAAGGGATGGACGCCGAAGCAACGACAACAGCGGCGCACGGTCGCAGAGTCCTGTATGCGGACGGAGACGAAGCCGCGCGACGCGCGGTGGCCGCGTGGCTCGAGACGGCCGGCTATGAAGCCGTGTCGGCTGCCGACGGGGTGTCGGCTCTGGCCCGAATGGCAGAGGACCGCATCGACGTCGCCGTTCTTCACAGCCAGGCGCCGCGGCTGGACGGCTATCGCACCTGCGCGCTGGTCAAACGCCACCCGACGCTCGGTCACGTTCCGGTGATCATGGTGGTCTCTGATGCGGATCTCTACGCACCAGCCGAAGCGCGGGTGGTGGGCGCCTGCCGCTGCCTGTCGCTACCGCTGACGGAGGCGGACCTGTTGGCAGCCGTGCGCGAGTCCCTCAACGAGGGGAGGTTGCTGGGGGAGGTCGGCCGGGGCGCGACGTCTACGACTGCATGGATGGAGCATCATGGCAGCGAGCCCTGAGTCGGATCCCGTTGCGATACTCGAGGACTATGCCGCCCGGGTCACGTCGAGCACCTTCGACCCGTCATCCACCGATGGGCCTGGTGATAACTGGCTGGGCGTGGGGGTGCGAGCGGCGGGCGAGCAGCTGATCTTGCCGCTCACGGGTGTCAGCGAGATACAGGGGATGCCCCCCACGACACGCCTGCCCGGGACCCAGCCCTGGCTGTTGGGGCTCGCACACGTTCGCGGCCGAATGGTGAGCGTGGTCGATCTGGGCGAGCTTCTCCAGGCAGCGGGTCGAACAGGTTCGCCGGGCAAACAGGTTGTCCTGCTGCGGGGGGAGAGTGCACCCATGGCGCTGCGGGTGGACCAGGTGGTCGGGTTGCAGCGCATACGCGACGCAGAGCTGGAGCGTGACGCATCTGGCGCACCGGAATGGCTGGCGCCCTATCTCTCGGGCGTTCGGCGCGACGCCACCGGTACCTGGGGCGTGCTGGACGTGGGCGCCCTGCAGGAGAGCCCGCGCTTTCTGCAGGTCCTCCGGTGACGCCATCGGCGGTGCAAGCAGCTCCTGGGTATGCCGCGGTCGCCTGGAACGGCTCGTGACGAGAACCACCGCAACGTCTGCCACGGTCGGCTGGGTCGAGTACCTGCTGTGGTTCCTGCTGGTAGTTGCCCTGGCGCTGGCCGTGCTCAGCTACTGGTGGTCCGGGACGCTGGCGAGACAAGACCAGCGATTCGTCGAGCGAGTCCAGCAACAGCGCACCCTGTCGCAAGCCCTGGCGCGGCAGGCGCTTGCTGCCGCCAGCGGCCACGAGCCGGCCTTTCAGGAGCTGCAGGTCGCGCGCGAGGGGTTGGCCCGTGCAGCGTCCGAACTGGGTCGTGTTCGCGCGCGCAGGCCTCACGCATTCGGCGCGCCTGACATGGGAGTCGAGTTGGCAGCCGTTGAGTCGGCCGCGCGCCAAGTCGACGGTGCCGTAAACCGCCTACTCGGCGACCGCGATCCGGCCCTCCAGCTGTGGCGAAACGTATCGGACTTCGAGGCATTCGCCGCCGACACCCTGCTCAAATCCGATGAGCTGGTGAACGTGATGGTGGAGACAGGGGCGTCTCCGGAACAGGTGTACGCGGCTACTCGGCAGCTGATGCTGTTGGAGCGTCTCGCTCACAACCTGCGCAGGACGCTCAGCGGGGGTGCGAACGCTGATGAGGCAGCCGAGCGCTTCGACCGAGACGTTGTGCACTTTCGCCAGGTCACACAGGGCCTGTTGGCCGGCGACGAGAAGCTGGGCATAGAGGCGGTGGCCGACTCGGAAGCGCGGGCGCTGCTGGCAGACATCGTCGGCGCCATGGGCGGCGAACGGGAGGAGGCCACGGCGGTGCTGGTCCAGGCCGAAGCTTTGACCCGGACGCGCAAGGCCGCTGCCCATGTGGGTCTGGCTGTGGATACCCTGTCCGGGGCGCTGGACGCCGTCATGCAGGTCTACCACGGTCACGCAGGAACGCGCCGGCTCAGCGGCTGGGCCGGCCATGCATTCGCGATGCTCGCGGCGCTGCTGATGGGCGTGCAGATGCTTCTGGCCGTGCGGCGGCGGGCACCCGGCGTCGAGGCTCCTCAGGCGGCAGCTCAGCCCAAGGAGACGCAGGACTGTGACCGGGAGAACCCGGCGTCCCCTGAGCATCCAGGTCAAGCGGCCATGCTGCGCCTCATGGAGGAGGTGGGTACGATGCCGGAGCGTGATTCGGCCTTCACGGCCACGGACGCCAGCGAGGCCGCGGGTGTCCCGGCGGAGGCCATCGACGAAGCCGCGGGGAGGATCCGTGAACTGGTGACACGGGCCGGCGAGACCGTTGCGTGTGCAGAGGCGCTGGTGGCTGCAGCCGGGGTTTCGCCTCCCGCCGAGGCCCGTGCCGGTGAACCGCTGCGGGCAACCCAGGCAGGGACGGCGGAAGAGGCGGGGGCTCAGCTTGACGCGCTGACCCGCCGCCTGCTGGCGCTCACCGGGGAGCACACGCTTGTGACCACCCGTCTGGCCGAGACTCTGGACGCGACCCAGGGCTCGGTACGGACAGGCACCCTGGCTCTGCAACGCGCCGTCGAGCGCTGCCGTGAGGCCGAGTCCCTTGCGGCGCTGGTGAACGACCTGGGCGATCAGGCGAATATTCTGGCCCTCAACACAGCCATTCAGGCATCGGCGAAGGGCGGGACGGGCGCCGATTCATGCCCTGTGGCCGACGATGTTCAGCGCCTGGCGGAGCGGCTGATGCAGTTCGCACGCCGGGTCCAGACACAGATGAGCCGTATCGGCGCCGCCCTTCATGAGGCAGGCCAGGTTGCTGTCGATATCCGCACCGGAATGGATGCCAGTGCTCGGGCGACGAAGGAAGTGGAAAAATCCTCGGCCCAGACCAGTCAGGCGCTCGGCAAGATGCAGTCGTTGGCTGGCCAGCTCAATGCCTCCCGAGGGGCTGAAGAACCGTTACCCGGGGCGCGGGCCTCGCAACCTGCGGGCGAGGACGGGAGCAGCCTGGCGGGCCGAGACCTTTCAAACCGGCTTGGCGAGCTCAGCCAGGCGGCTGAGACGCTCAAGCGGCTGCTGGCCGAATTTCCCCCGCTTTCAGGCGCCGGGGGTTTACCATCTCGACGACCCGATGGGGGGCAGCCGCCTCTCGAGGCAGGCGAGAGCGAGCGGAAACAGGAGTTGCCGGCCACCCTCGGACTGCAGGAGGAGGCGCGTACCGGCTGAAGCTGTCGACAGGCAGGGCGGCCGGAACGCTTCGTTCCCGCGTTTATAGAAGGGGGCACTGAGATCAGTGGACTGCATGAGTTGGACGACCCGACAGTGACCGTGAAGCACGGCGCTTGGAAATGACCATGGAAGTGCATCGTGCCACCGCCCTGCGATGGCTTAGACCGCCGCTGCGAGCGGCACTCGTGAGCGCGCGCGAGCTGCTTTTCGCTGTTCCGCCGGGCCGCCGTGAGCTGGAGCAGGCGTGTGCCGTGATGCAGGAGCTCCGGGGCGCCCTGACCGTGGCCGAGCAGCACCTGGCAGCGCTCCTGGCTGAGGAGGGCGCAGCGCTGCTGCGATGGGTGCTCGCGGGTGAGGGGGATGCTGGTGACGAGGTCCGCTATCTGCTGCTGCGACTGACCAGCACGTTGGAATGGCAGCTGGAGGCCCCCGCGGCCCACGGGGCCGGGCCGCTGGTGCCCCTGCTTGACGATCTGCGCACGGCGCGCGGCGCGCGGCTCTACTGCGAAAGCCACCTGTACCCAGCGGATCATGCCGCGTCTAAGGCGGAAATGAAGGCCGCTGCGGAAACGCCCGGGCCTCCGCCTTCCGAGGGCATGCTCTCCCAGGTCAGACGCCTGCGGTCCCACTACCAGAGAGGCCTGGCCCAGTGGCTGCGCCGGCCGGAGACGGGCGAAGGGCTGGAACTGATGGCGACCGCGACCGGCCGCCTGGAAGCGGTCTGTGGCGATTATCCCCTGGCCGCGTTGTTCCGGTACGCGACAGCGCTTGCAGAAGCGCTCCGGTGCCGAGACGTGGGCGTCAGCATCAGCGTGCGCTCTTTGCTCACTCAGGTGGATCAGGTGATACGCGGGCTCGCCGAGCTTGGACCGGACGCCCTGGCTGAACCCGCTCCTGAGAGTCTCACCAAAGGTCTGCGTTATTACCTGAGCCGCGCGGCGCCCGCCGGGGACGGAGCGGCGGCGGAGGGCTCGGGGCCGGGCGCCGGCGGCATCGACGTGGGCGCTGCGCGGCAAGCGCTTGCCCGCGGGGGGGACATCATCTCGGACCTACTGGTGGAGGAGGCCGCCGACCGCGCCGTTGTGGATGAGCTGGCGGCCATCCTGGCCAGCACCGCCGACCTGCTGGCCCTGCATGGCATCGCTCACCCCCGTCGTTCCCTGCTGGACTGCCTGGCCGAGCTGGGCGCGGTTTCCACGGAGCGCCGTGTGCCTTCGCAGCAGCAGTCGCCGATGATCGCGGCGAGCCTGATGGAGGCGGACCAGGCCCTGGAGGAGCTGGCACAGGGTGGGGGGCGTGAGGCAATGGCTGCGCCGCCGGCAAACACGTCGGGACCGAACGCCGGCGAGCTGCGTTCGACTGCCGAGGCATTGCTGGCGGCGCGTTCCGCACTCGTCCCGTTTCTGGCCGATGCCGTCCCCGTTCAGGAGACGGCCATGGTCACGGCCCGTCTCCGGCGTATCCGTGAGAGGTTACTAGAGCACGGTCTGGCGTCCGGTGCCGACGTGATCGACGACTGTGCCGCATATCTGGAGACGGCCGCAGGCGGCGCGGAGTGGGTTGCCGACCCGGCTCAGCGCGCGGCCTGTGCCGATGCCTTGGTCGCCCTGGGCTATTATCTGGACGCCCTGACCGATGGAGTGGCTGCGGCTGACGGGGTGATTCAGGATCTCGAGGGGCGGCTGGCCCTGCTGGAGATGCCCCCGCTCGAAACAGAGGCGTGGGCGCCGGGCTCCACGCCTGTGGAGACAGGGGACGAGGCGGCGCGGGGTACGCCGAGTACCGAAGACGTGCTGCCCGCGCGGCCGGACGAAGGTCTGTTGGCCCCCGGGGCGTTGGCGGCAGAGGGCCTGCCAGAGCGAGTGTCCTACAGCATTCAGCATGCGCGGGCGCTGCTGCAGAGCATCGAGGGTCCCTGGGCGGTCTTGAGCGCGCCGCCGGCAGATCAGGCGGACGCGGCGCCGCCTGCCAATGTGCTCTGCGTCGATCCCGAGTTTGTCGACGTGTTCGTCCACGAGGCAACCGCGATCGTGGCAGACATCGGCGAGCAGCTGCCCCACTGGCAGGAGCAGCCCACGAGCAACACGGTGGCAGAAGCTGTGCGTTCCGGGTTTCAGGCCCTGAAAGCGAGTGCCCGCGTCGCTGGGGCCGCAGAGATCGCAGAGCTGGCGTCGGCGTTGGAGCGGGGCGCCGCTGGCGGCAGCGCAGCGGTAATGCTCCCGGTGGTGGCCGATGCCCAGGAGAGGCTCTCGGCAACTCTGCATGCCCTGGAGCGCGACGAGCCGGTCGAGGCTAACCTGGACGATCTCGTGGCACGAGCCACGGCGACACAGCCGCTCAGCCCGCCTTCGCCCCTGGAGCGGACCGAGGACGGCGCGCCGTCCGAGCATAGCCTGCGGGTGGGGCAGGCGCTGGATCCGGAATTGGGGTCTGCGTCGGCGACGGGCGTCGTCGATGAGGTGGCGGAGCTGCGCCCGGTGTTCCTGGATGAGGCCGAAGAGATCCTGCAGGCCGCCCGCGCGCTGCATGCAGACTGGCAGCGGGTTCCTGACGCTCACCGGGTCGTGCGCGACCTGCACCGTCACCTGCACACCCTCAAGGGTGGAGCGCGCATGGCCGGACTGAATTCGGTCTCCGACCTGTGCCACAGTGAGGAATCGCTCCTGGCTGCGGTCCTCGCGGGCTCTGCCCGGCCGACCGAGGCCCTGCAGGCTCTGGTGGAACGCTGTCACGAGCGCTTGTCCCGCATGGTCGAAGCGGCTCGGAGCGGGCTTTTGCCGGGCCCCGCCGACGACTTGGATGACGAGATCAGCCAACGGTTGATTGGAGGCGAATCCCACGTCGCCAACGGCAGGCGGGCGGCGGACTCGGAATCCGCCAAGGTGCCGGGTTCCGGGGCCAATCACAGTGCTGTGGCGCGGGTCCAGGTCAGCGCGGACAAGCTGCACGAGCTGAGCCAGATCGCCGGTGAGATCACGGTTTCCGGGGGACGTGTGGAGCGAAAGGTGGGTGCCGTGCGGGGCAGCCTGGAGGAGATGGACGCGATCCTCCACCGCCTCAGGCGACAGCTGCTCAGGCTGGACTCGCAGGCACGCTCACACGGTCACTCTGACGTGGACGAGGAGATCGTTCCCGGCGACCGTGCTGCCACTTCAGAGCTCCAGCAGACCGCGCGCAAGGTCGCCGAGAGTCTCGCGGATCTCGAGCACCTGCGCGACGCGCTCGACGATCTGACTGCCGATTCGCAGACCGTGCTGCGCGCGCAGGCCCGGGCCAACGCGGTGCTGCAGCGGAGCCTGATCTCCAGTCGGCTGGTTTCTCTGGCTCCACACGTTCCCAGGCTGCGTCGTCTCGTATCGCGGACGGCGGAGGATCTGGCGAAGCAGGTTGAGCTGGTGGTCGAGGGAGACGACCTGATGCTCGAGGCGCCAGTGCTCAGCCGGCTGATTGCGCCTTTGGAGCACATGCTGCGGAATGCGGTGGACCACGGTGTGGAGTCCCCCGAGGACAGGGCGCGGCTCGGCAAGCCGGCCGCCGCCCAGCTGCGCCTGACCGTATCCCGGTCCGGCCCCGACGTGCTCATTCGATTGAACGACGACGGGCGTGGGCTGGACCTGGAGGCCATCCGGCGCGAGGCGGAGGACCGCGGATTGATCACCTCGGATGCGTCGGTGGCGGACGACGAGCTGCTCTCCTGCATTTTCGAGCAGGAGTTCACCACGGCAGCGGAGATTACGCAGATTTCCGGGCGCGGTGTCGGACTCGACGTGGTGCACGACGTGGTCAGCCAGTTGGGGGGAACCCTGTCCCTGGACACGACTGCAGGGCAGGGAACCGAGTTTTCCATTCGCTTGCCGGCGGTGCCGTCCACCAGTCAGCTGCTCCTTATCCGGGCTGGGGACGGACGTTACGCCTTGCCGCTGACCTGGGTAGACAGCGTGGTGCGCCTGGACGAGCGGGAATGGGACGGTGCCCGTTCCCGCCAGCCGCCGAGCCTCCAGCACGGTGGGCATACCTATGCCCTCGCGCATCTCGCAAGCCTGCTGGGCGAGGAGCGGCGTGTGTTGAGGCGACGGCAGGGACGCTACACGGTGGTGCTGGTGCGAGCGGAGGACCACAGAGCGGCGCTGCTGGTGGATGCGGTGACGACGCGGCGGGAGCTGGTGGTGGAGCCGGTGAGTCCGCCCGCCAGTCGGGTGGGTTGGCTGGCCGGGGCCGCGGTTGCCGAGGACGGCGGCCTGGTGCTTGTTGTCGACTTGCTGGAGCTGTGTGCCCGTGCCGTGACAGAGGCTCTGCCGGCCGAGCTGGAGACCAGCGAATCCGCCCCGGTGGCCGCCTCGCCGCAGGTGCTGGTGATAGACGACTCGATTACCTTGCGCAAGCTGACGGAGAGCCTGCTGGTGAGTCACGGCATGCGCGTGGTGCTGGTCAGAGACAGATCCGAGGCGCTCGCTTCTCTCCAGGACCAGCTGCCGGACGTGGTCATGATCCATGGCGACATGCCGGGTACGGACGGATATGCCCTGGCAGAAGAGCTGCGGGGGGATGCCCGCTACTCGGCCTTGCCCCTGATCATGCTCACTTCGGACAACAGCCGGCAGCGCCCCGAGCAGGCCGCAGCGCAGGCGGCCCAGGTGGATCTGGCCAAACCTTATCGGGAGGAGGCGCTGGTGGACGCAGTGCGGGCGGCGTTGGCCAGTGGCTGATCCGGCCACGGCCCTCAGCGGGGTGCTGCTCCCGCTCGAACAGCTGCACCTGCTGGTTCCGGCCGCCGTGGTCGCAGAGATCGTCGCCTACGCGGAGCCCGAGGTGGCTTCATCCTGGCCCGATTGGGTGTTGGGACTCATCCCGTGGCATGGCTGCAGGCTGCCGCTGGTGTCCGTCGAGGCAGCCATGGGGTCGCCGCCGTCCGCTGCCGGCGGCCGGCGGTCCCGAATCGTCGTTTTGCACACCCTGGACGGCGAGCCCGGGTTACCCCGGTACGCCCTGTTGGTCAGAGACACTCCCCGCGTGGTGTCCATCTGGCCGGAGTTTCTGACCGTGCGCCCGTCGGAATCCGTGAACGAGCCGTTTGTGCGGCTACGGGTCAACCTCGCGGACGGCGAGTCGGCCGTGATCCCCGATCTTGACGCCCTGCAGGATGCGGTTCTCGCCGCGGATGGGCACGCGGGGGGAATCTAGCCCGGAAATATGGACTCCCCCTGCGTTGCCAGAGTGGCCCCGAGATTCCGAATCCCGGCGAGGAATGCGGGCTCGGCGGAGCTTCAGCCACCCCGGCTCCGGCTGACCATTCGGCCGTGCACGGGCTCTGTTCACTGCCGGCCAGCGACGACCAGCCCGCCGAGATCGCCCCAGCACGCCTGCACCGTGGCGAGGGCCGCGATAGCGGCTGTTTCGGCGCGCAGGACACGGGGGCCCAGCTGGACCGGTTGGAAGCCGGCTTGGGCGACGCGGCGCAGCTCCGCTGCACTCAGCCCGCCTTCCGGACCCACCAGCAGCGTGACCCGGTCGCCCGGGTGCTGCAGGGCCGGGCCGGCGCTTTCGCCATCGGGCACGAACACCAGCCCGGGCTTAGGCGCTCGCAGGGAGATCCAGTCATCTATGCCGAGCACAGGCTGAACCATGGCCAGCCGGTTTCGGCCGCACTGCTCGGAGGCGCTGATGACGATTTTTTCCCAGTGATGCCGGCGCTGAGCGGCCCGCTCCGCCGAAAGCACGACGCCGCAGCGCTCGGTTACCAGGGGTGCGACGGTCTGTACGCCGAGCTCCGTGGCTTTCTGAATGGCGAAGTCCATGCGTTCTCCGCGGGAGAGGCCGAGCGCCAGCGTGATCTCCAGCGGGGATTCGCGTTCGACGGCGCGGTGTGCGCCCAGCAGCAGCTCCACCGCATGCCGGGTGACCGTGCCGACGCTCGCCAGATACTCCCCGCCGCGACCGTCGAACACGGTGATCTCGTGGCCGGGCTTGAGTCGCAGCACGCGGGAAAGGTAGTGAGCCCGGTCGCCGGTGACACGGGTTTTCGTCTCCGGTCCCAGCGGCGGCTGCAGATGGAGTCGGCTGATGCGCACGCGGCATCAAGCAAGGCGAGCCTGCCACGCGCGCAGGGCGCCCATGCCGCGGCGCCAGTCAGCCTCTAACCGGGCGGGACAACGCGGGCGGAGAGGCATGCTCTATTTGCGCGTCAGCAGGGCTCGGAACAGCTGGTCCTCGAGTTCGAAACGCACAGCCAGCTCCTCGCCGAGGCGGGAAAGGTCCGCCTCCAGGGCACCGCTCGCCGGATCGTCCTCCGAGCGGTCGTATTTGTCGTTGAAGTCGACGGCCCGCTGAGTTATTTCGGCAATTCGCGGGTAGGACTCCTTGGCGATTCGGAGTACCTCCGCACGTCGCTCCTTCCCCTCGGCGACCCGGGCATAGAGCTCGAAATGGACGGCCGCCGCATAGTCCACCAGCACCTGGCAGAATTCCTTGAGGTGGGCACCGAGCGTGCCGTCCTGGCCATGGGGCTGTAGGCCGGCCACGCGGCAGAAGGCAACGAGCAGCTGTTGGCGCTCGTTCACCAGGTCGTTGATGATTTCCCGGGTCCGGCCTCTGCGCTCGGACGGGGCTTTTTGCTCTGCAGACATCCCTGGACTCACATGGAAGACTAGTGGGTGTGGTGCAACGGCACCTAGGTCGGATAGATAACCATTTTTCGACTACCAGACGCAAGCCCGCGGGAGCAACCGGCGCCACAGTGACGCCTGCGGTCTCTGGCGCGCGATTGCGCTTGACCGCGGCCGCGCGCTGCCCCGGTACCCTGAGGGCAGAACCTGCTAAGATGTGGACCTGCCCGTGTGGCGGTGATGCAGTTGCTCGTTGCGGGCGCATTCATCGGCGTCGTAGAGCGTTCGGGCGGTCGATTACCAGCGGACATGTCAGAGCTGATTCTCATAGTCGACGACGAAAAGGATCTGGTGCAGACGCTTGACTACAATCTGCGCCGGGGCGGCTATCGTACCCGCAGCGCGTACACGGGCGGGGATGCCCTTCGCTCGGCCGAGCAAACCCCGCGTCCCGACCTGGTGCTGCTCGATCTGATGCTTCCGGACATTCCCGGCACCGAGGTCTGTCGGCAGATCCGGGCCAACGAGGGCACGCGCGCGATCCCGGTGCTCATGCTGACCGCCAAAGGCGAGGAAATCGCGCGTATCGTCGGCTTCGAAGCGGGCGCAGACGACTACGTGGTGAAGCCCTTCAGCGTCCGTGAGCTGATGCTGCGGATCCAGGCCATACTGCGTCGGGTGCACAGCGAGAGCCGGGTCAACGGCGTCAGCCGTTTCGGTATCCTCGAGGTGGACCCGGATGCTCATCGTGTCCTGGTCAACGGCCGGCCAGTTACTCTGTCGGCTTTGGAGTTCCGCCTGCTCAATACCTTCCTCGAGAGCCAGGGACGCGTCCAGACCCGTGAAATGCTGCTGGACAAGGTCTGGGACATCCACGCGGAGATCCAGACCCGAACGGTGGATGTGCATGTCAAGCGCTTGCGCACCAAGCTCGGTGCGGCGGGAGACTACATCAGGACGCTCAGAGGAGTGGGCTACCGATTTCTGTCCCGGCCCGACGAGGAAGCCAGTTGATATTCGGCGTCCGCGAGAAGCTCTTTCTCGTTTCCCTGATCCTCATTCTCCTGGTTGGCGTCACGGTCGGTACCTATCTCGAGAATGCACTGCGTGCCTGGACGGAAGGCCGCATCGAGGCGGAGCTCCTTCGCCATGCGCGTACGGTACGCGAGCTACTCGAGCAGACCGGTGCCGACAGCATCCCCGATGCGGACCCGGTGGCGGACCGTTTAGGCAAGACCACGTCGGCGCGGGTCACCATCATACTTCGCGACGGACGGGTCATCGGCGACTCGGAGCTCACCGGCGAAGAAGTGCGCGTGGTTGAGAACCACGCGGGTCGGCCCGAAGTAATCGCCGCCATGAAGGCTGAAAAGGGCGTTTCCCGG
Source organism: Gammaproteobacteria bacterium (assembly GCA_030066245.1). GTDB lineage: Bacteria > Pseudomonadota > Gammaproteobacteria > JAABTG01 > JAABTG01 > JASJBY01. Next base: position 3,390 of record JASJBY010000017.1, on the reverse strand, counting down.
CGCTTCAGCACCACGGTAAAGACCGATCTGCTCTACGCCGCAGTGCCCTTCGGTGGCCGGCCCCCAGAAGGCGTGGCCCGCGTGGCCATGCCTTTGACCGAGGTCGACCGCGTCATCGGCGAGCTGCGGCTGCTGCTGGGCATCGGGGCCGTGCTGGGGCTGGTGACCGCCGTGCTGATGAGCGGTCTCGCTTCCCATCTGCTCACCAGAACCCTGCGTGCGCTGGTGCGCCACGCGCGGGCCGTTTCCGGGCGCGCCGGGCGCAAGCACCGGCCCCGGGAGGACGAGATCGCCGGTCTCGCCGGTTCCTTCAACCTGCTGGCCGAAGAGCTGCAAAACCAGATGACCGCCCTGGGTCGGGAACGAGACTGGTCGGAAGCCATCCTGGAGTGCATGAGCGAGGGTTTGGTGGCGCTGGACGACCAGCAACGCATCACGCTGGTCAACCGGGCCGCGTTGAATCTGTTTCCGCAGACCGACACGCCGCTGGGAAAGCAATTGCCCGAGACCCTGGGGATCTCCCGATTGAAGACGCTGATCGGAGACGCCGTGGCGGGGCGCCCGGCATCGATGGAGTTCGAGCTGACCCAACGACGGCCGCCGCTGCGAATCATGGCCCACGCGACACCGCAACGGGGCAGCGGCGGGGTCGTCGTGGTCATGCACGACATCACCGAGAGACGGCGGCAGGAGGATCTGCGCCGCGAGTTCATAGCCAATGCCTCCCACGAGCTGCGCACCCCGGTGAGCATTATCAGGGCCAACACGGAGACGCTGTTGGACGGTGCCATGCAAGACGCCGAGGTTAGTCGGCGCCTGCTGGAGGCCCTGGAGAGAAACGCCGAGCGTCTGGGCAGCCTGATTTCGGAGCTGCTGGACCTGTCGCGGCTGGACGCGGGGCACTACGGCCTGGAGCTTGCTCCCGTGCGCCTGGTCGATGTGGCCTCCCATGTGCTGGCATCCATGGACCAGGCGGTGACGAAGAAAGGGGTGAGGCTGGTCAATGAGCTGCGTCCCGACGCGGTAGTGGTGGCCGACAGGAAAGCGGTGGAGCAGGTGCTTCTCAACCTGCTGGACAATGCCGTCAAATACAGCCCTGTAGGCGGGTTGGTGACCCTGCGGGACCGGCCGCTGGATACGGGCACCTGCGTGGAGGTGGAAGACAACGGACCCGGGGTTCCACGGGAGCATCGCGCGCGCCTGTTCGAGCGCTTCTTCCGGGTCGATCCCGGTCGGTCCCGGGAGGTGGGCGGGACAGGGCTGGGCCTGGCTATTGTGAAGAGTCTCGTGGAAGCCATGGGCGGAAGGGTGGGTATGCGTCTCGGCCAGCGGCAGGGTTCAGTCTTCTGGATCGTCCTGCCCGCGAAGCCGCAACGCTCGGAACCGGAGCAGGCGGCCTGAGAGCCTCGGCGACACGCCGGCCTTTTCCCGTTGGGCTGGGCCTGAAGGAAAGCCATTCGACAACAAGGCTTGTGCCATGGGTTACCGTGACCTAATCCTCGCTGGCATGTTGACCGGCGCGCTGATGTCGCCCCTGCACGCCACCGCGCCGGACGACAAGGGGGTTGTCCATGAGCGCTCTGACCTGTGGGAGGAGACCTGGCAGTCGGCGGATGAGGTCTGGCGTCGCACGGTGGAGGCGCTGCGCCCCGGTCCAGCGGCGGGAGGTTTCGCCCGCCTGTGGGACGATATCATGCCACGCCTGGACGAGACGCTCGTCCTCAGCGATCGCCACGCATCGCTACCGAACCGGGCCTGGTTCGGTGAAGACCGGGCGTCGAATCAGCTGGCCATCAACGACCTTCTTGATGAGGCGGCGGCTATTCTGGCTGCATCGCCAAGCCAGGGTTACCGAGAACGGATCCGCGAGCTTAAGTTGGCGATGCGCGAGGCACGCACCGAGATTGCCGAGTATCGCCGGCGGCGCGTCAGCGCACCCCGGAATGCCGTATGGCAGAAAACCGTTGCCGATTACGATGCCGCCATAGCGGAGCGGGAAGCCAGGATCGGCGAATACCGCGATGAGCTCCAGGTCCTGCATCGCAGCTATGTCGCGGACCTGGAGGCGCTCGGCCTGGACATCTCCGAGGAGCAGCTGGAGTTCCTGTTGTCGACGGTAGTGGGCGACGACCTCATCGGGATGGGCACCGCGTTTCACAACGTCAAAGCCATCACTGTCCAGCTGGAGCGCCTGACGGAGGAGAGCGGCGAAGACCTGACTGCCGCGCGCCGCTACTACGGCATGTACACGATACTGCTCCGGGTCCTGGAACGTATGCACGGGCGGCTGATTCAGGACGTGGATGAGCGTTACCTGCCGGAGATCCAGGCGATTGTTCGCAGGACTCGGGACCTGCTGGCGGAGACACGCGGACTGCAGCGGCGCGAGGCGGGGCGCAGGGAAATCCTCGCGGCCAACCTGGACGCCCAGCGTTTCACCCTGCGGGCGGCCGGCGATTATCAGGACTACTTGCTCGAGCAGCGGGGGCAGGTTGCTTCCGCTCGCAGGCAGCTGGCCCGGGATATCGCGGTCGCCAGGAATACCTACGAAACGGTGAAGGTGGCCGGGGATCTGGTGGGCCTCATGCAGGCGGGCCAGCGCCTGCTGGAAAACCTGCGCAGTCTGGAAGTCCCAGCCCTGCGTACCTTTGAGAACCTGGAGATGAAACGCGAGTTCGAACAACTGACTTTGCGTCTGGAGGGGCGGCCGTCAGGCTGAGCGTGGTCGGTGGCACGGCAGCGGCCGGGCCGCCTGCAGTTCACACGGCTTAGACACAACGTTCAAGCCCGGCCGCCTGTGTAACGCTGTGTTGTAACGACATGTCCCTCGCCGCGTTTGCAGGCGGTCTGAATGAGTGCTCCAGATAATTTCTAAGTGTATGAAAGTGCAGATTTTTAAGTGCGGCTGGCCAGGCTGGCACGCGGCGTGCAGTGGGTAAAAACAAGACGGTAACGTCGAAATAGTTGAAACGCCGACCCACTTGACACTTAGAGGAAACAGCCATGAAAACCTTCGCAGTCACCATCGCCGCCCTGACCCTGTCCACCGCCGCCCTGGCCGACATCTCGGCGGGCAACTCCGACCTGAGCGGTTGGGTTGTCGAGGACCGCAGCCTGCAGACCACCGGCAGCCTCCAGAAAGACGCCACCAGCGGAGTTCTGTTCGCTTCCGATGACACCTACGGCAGCGTGATCTTCGACCGCGCCGCGCCGGGCAGCTCCGCCTCGCCCGCCACGGTTGGCGTAGGCGATTCCTACGGCAGCGTGTTGCACAGCGTGGGATTCGACTGGTAAACCAGTCGCTGCATATCAGCGCACCCATGGGGGCCTTCGGGCCCCCATTTTCTTTTGTTTTCGCCGCAGGCTTCTACACTGAACCGAGAGCCGCAG
>JASJBY010000016.1 GCA_030066245.1 Gammaproteobacteria bacterium | reverse complement strand
CCCTTCGCATCCGTGACACCCAGGCCGCCGATCTTGCGCTCGTCCATGATGCCGAACGCCTCGGCCAGGTTGACCTCCGAACCACAGGTGATGAGCGGCGCTTTCATCAGCGAACGGGACGAAACCGCTAGGGCCCGGGAAGTGGTATGGCGCCCACCGCCACGATCCCGGACTCTCTCCGCGATAACGTTGTAAGCGACCGTAGCGAGCGGTCTGCAGGTCTCCTCAAGCTTTTCCAAGCTCTCGGCGGGTGCCGTGAGCAGCTCTACCCGACTGAGAGCTCGCACTGCAGTCACATACGGCGTCGCCTGCATCGCGCTGGCCAGGCCGACGAAGTCGCCGGGAAACCGGGTCTCGCTGTCTCCCGAGGCCCAGCTCTGCTCCATCTGTCCTCGACGGATCACGTACACAGCCTGCCTGTAAGGATCTCCGACGTGGAACAGATGCTCCCCGGACAGCAGTGAGATGCTGCGCATGGTGCCCGCGATCTGGAGTTGGTCTTCCGGGCTGAGATCGCGGAATGGTCGAAGAGCGGCCAGCTCCTCGCTGCTGACGGAAGCGTTCGAATTGACCGTTGGCTTTACCGCAGACATAGTTCGAGACACCTCTTGTCAAGCCGCCCGTTTGCCACTGACGGCCGTGCGGCCGGCTGATCATGCGAGGAGCGCACAAGAGTCAGACGCGGCTACGGCCCAGGAGAGGGTCGCGATGCAACCTCACAAAGCCTCATAGCACCAAACCGATGCGGGTGGCAAGTTGCGCCAGATGCGATCAGCCAGATAAGCTCGAAGACCGAGGCTGCGTCGAAGCGAGCGGTCGACCGGGGACAAAAGACCATAAGTGAATTGCACGTAGCTTCCGGCCGACCCTAGCATGCTGAAACTCTCCCGCAAAACGGCCTGCTGAGCAGCCACGCTGAGGGAGAGCAGCGGCAGGCTGGAGACCACTGTTCCCACGCAACTCACACCCCGTCGTGCAAGCAGGGACTGCAGGTAACGGGCATCGCCACGAACCACCTGCAGATCCTCGAACTTGACCCTCAGCCGGCGGCAGAACGCCGGGTTTCGCTCCACCACCACAAGCCGATCTGGGGGCACGCCACTCTCCAGCAGCGCCTGGGTCACGGCTCCCGTGCCGGCTCCTATCTCAACGACGACACCCTCACCGTCGGAATTGACCTGTTGGGCCATCGCTCGCGCCAATCCAAGGCCGCTAGGGAGTACCGCCCCGGTTCGCAACGGCGCGCGAATCCAATAGCGGAGGAAAAGGCTGAGATCCTCACGAGACACGGCGTGGTTGCGAAACATTCTTCTTTTCCGGGCGGCAGCGAGTTCGGCTAGTCTAACAAATACACGCCGGATTCCACGACAACGCGATTCAGATCATGGGGCAGCAGGCTTCGCTTCGTGCTGCGGCAACGCAAGTGCAGGCCGAGCGGAAGCCACCCACTGAAGATCTGGTTGCACTCTGCGGCGCTATCTGTTCAGATTCGCGCTACCTTCCGCAGTTGGCTCGCCGCTGAAGTTCAGGCTGGCCAGGCGGTGTTGTCCAAAGGGGGTGGAAGCGGCCGGTGAACCGAGCCTAAGGAGGTCAACGTCCTATGACGGACCACATTTACAAGAAGATAGAACTGGTCGGCTCGTCGAAAACCAGCATCGAAGATGCCATCGAGAATGCGCTCGCACGCGCTCACAAGTCCATCCATCACGTGGACTGGTTCGAAGTGCAGGAAACCCGTGGCCACGTTGTGGACGGAAAGGTCGGCCACTACCAGGTGGTGCTCAAGGTCGGGTTCCGCCTCGACGACGACTGAGGTCAGGGGGCCTGTGCCGACCGTCCGGAGGGGCGGTTGACGGCGCGGCGAATCAGCGGCCTCCGGCGGCGCGTGAATCGGAGGCTGCCGGGTCGTCGGCCGTCCTCGATGCCCGGCTGGTCGCGGCACTCTCAGTTGCCGTTCGAAACCCGGGGGACAGCAGGCCCCGCGTCGCTCCTCCAGCCTGCGGCTGAGGGATGTTCTCCACTGTCGCCCGCGGACGCCGCCTTTTCAATGGACGGGCCGTAGTGATGGTAGTAGTCGGCGTACGCCTGGTCGCTGGTGACAATATGCACGATTAACCAGTGCTTGAGCGCCGTGAGGGTACCCAGGCCCATCTGCTCGGCACCTTGCCTGACCTGCCTGGCCAAATCGACCAGTTCGGCCAGCAGAATGCCATGTTCCCGCTTGTGTTCCTGATAACCCGGGTAACTGAGCCGCTGCATGAGCGTCTCCTCTTCGCGAAAGTGCTCCCGTGTCTGCGCTATGAGCTCTTCCACCTGGTCGCAGATCAGACGGCTCTGCGCCGGCACATCTGCACAACGTTCTTTGTCTCCCCCGGATGCCGCCGCCTGCCTGCCAGCGTCGGCCCGGTGGGCCGGAGTCGACCTTTCCGACGCCACCGTCTGTGCGATTCTGTTGATCTGTTCCACGAGCTCCAGGTGCTGCTGGTCAAGGTAGGGAATCTCCAGCGCCCAGTTCTCCTGCCATCGGATGAAGTCAGACATCGTACGCCTCCGTTCGAATGCACGACCGCTGTGCGCGCCCGCTGCCGCTCTAGGCAAGCCTCACTCATCTCGATGTGAGCAAGGTGCGAGGTCTCGCTGCCACGACTGCGCCTCGCTGCCACGGCTGCATATGGGGTATCAGGTCAAGTATAGTCCAAGCGTCCGACCCTCTGGCAACGTTGTGAACAGGACAAAGTCTGGACCACACCAGCGAAGGGCCTGACAGCCGTCGGGACAGGAGGTCGGTAGTGTCCGTGATCAAGCCGGGCCAACCCACGGCCAAAACACCAACACCGCAAGCAGCTTCAGGACATGGGGGAGGTCTTGCTGGCGCCATCCGGGCAGTTCTCCCTGGGCGCCAGTCTGGATTCGGATTTTGGCAAGACAGGGGCTGATGCCGTGCTTTTCCTGGCAAAAACCAGGAATACGCCGCGACCATCGTTGGGCATCCACCAGTGCTGCAAGCGAAGATTGGAACGGACTGCGACGGGCAGGCGCCTCCAGGCAGGCAACCCTTCCAGCAGCGTGTCGAGATGGAGACGCACTGTACTCGGAAGCCGAGTTCGCTCGCCCGCACGGGCGCTGCGCTGCCGCACCTCCGAGCGCAGAGCCCAGCGCACGAGAAAAGGCCTCACGTTGCGAATTCGCCAGTCGAGCGCGTTGTCGGAATCGTCAGGAGCTGAGGCAATGGGTTCAAATTCGAGTACAAATCGGAAAGCCATGCCCAGCTTCCGCAAGCGCCCTTCGACGATCACCCGCCCCGAAACGAAGCCTATTTCCGGCCCCTCCACGAACCTCGGCAGCTGCTGCAACAGCAATGTATGCAGAGCGCTTTCCGGAATAGGTATCGTGTAAGCCATGTGATCTCCCTCTCCTGGCGAGGGCGCGAGTTTATCACCAATCAAGGCCCTGGGCAGCCTGTGGTGTGCTCTCTCCCAGCGGCAAGCGTCGCTGCCTCTCCCGGGCGCCTTTCGGCCACCGTGTGACAACTCAAGCTGCCTTGAACGGCTTGCGCATGGAGGCGCCGCAGACTCAAGGCCGCCGCGGGACTGCACGCTATACCATCAATGAGCCTGGCACTCAGGGCTCTACCGTGGCGAACAAAAGGCTTATGGGGACAAGGAGACAAATATGATTCGCATGAACCCACGCAACCGACGCCGGGCGACGCTGGGCGCAGGGACGCTGATGGCCGGTCTGCTGGCGACCGGATGCGCGACCCTCAACGAGTCCGAATGCCGCAACGCCGACTGGCGAACCATCGGCTTTGAGGACGGAGCTCGGGGTGCATCGGCCTCCATAATCGGCGAGCACCGGGAAGCCTGCGCCGACCATGGGATCGCGCCCGACCTGGCCGCTTATCGCCAGGGCCGTAACGAAGGTCTGCGCCAGTACTGCCGCGCCCAGAACGGCTTCAGACTCGGTGAGCGGGGAGCGGCCTACAATGGCGTTTGTCCCGCCGACGTGGAAGCTGAGTTTCAGGCCGCCTACGAGGCCGGGAAACGCCTCCACGACGCCTCGTCCCGCGTCCGCTACACGCAAAGCCGAATCCGCAACAAGGAGCTCCAGCTTTCTCAGCTCAAGCGGACCAGGCAAAGCAAGCAGGCGCAGCTGGTAAGTCCCGGCGTGAGCGCCGCCAGGCGCGCAGAGCTGCTGGCCGAGACCCTGGAAGCCGCCCGCGATCAGGGTGCTATAGAAAAAGAAATAGACGCGCTCAAGAGAGAATTAGAAGAACAACGCGAGCAGCTGGCGCAGGTCAAGGAGAGCAGTCCGTATCGCTGAGCGAGGCCAGCTCCCTTTCGTCGGTTGGGGCGCAGGCTGGAAAGTCAGCGCTCCGGGCTGAGGGGCTTCCCTCGGCCCCCTTCTGGGTCCGTCGATCGTCCCTGACGCGCCTGACAGGCGGTGCGCGGACGCAGGTGCCGCGCATCGCTAGAGACCATGTCTAGGCCCGCTCCACCCAGTGCTGCAGAATCAGGTCCATTAGAGCGTTGCTATCCCGATATACGCTTTCGGGCCAGCCTAGCACGGTTTCGGCACTCTGCGCGAATCGGTCCTCCACCAGCTGCGCGGCGTCCCGTTTTAACAGCATTTGCACCCACGCCGGAGTTACTTCTAGATGAAACTGCAGGGCCAGCACGCGATTCCATATGAAGCCCTGGTTCTCGAAAGCCTCGCTACGCGCAAGCTGTACAGCGTTGTCGGGCAGGTCATAGGTGTCCGTATGCCAAACAAATGTTTCGAAGCGCTCTGGGAGCGTATCGCCTAGCCAGGTGTCGCGGCTCTCCCGGGTCGACTCCAGGGCGAACCACCCTACCTCGTTGTAGGGCCCGGGATAGGTCCGCGCGCCCAACACTTCCGCGAGCAGCTGCGCTCCGAGACATATGCCGAGCACCGGAGTGCCAGCTGCAATCATCTTTTCCAGGTATTTCTTCTCCTTGGTCAGCCAAGGGTGGCGCTCCTCGTGCCACACGCTCATGGGTCCTCCCAGGACGACCAGATAATCAAGCTGGTTACGAGCGGGGAGCTGCTCAGCCCGCGGCACGACCGTGCACGCCCAGTCGTGCCCGTGCCTCGCTGCCCACTCCGAGAAGAAAGCGCTGGCCGGCTCTTCGGTCTGCAAAAGACAGTGCATTCTCATGGCTCGAAAGCACCCATGTGCCGGTGTTATACGGTAACCTGCTGGATCCGAAATACGCTACGGGCTGACCCAGCCGGGGTGTTGGCTTAGCGGCGTAGACAACGGCCGGCATTCTATGCCGGAATGCGACCCAGGCGGTAGCAGACTTTGCCGATCTGCAGCTCCACTCTTGCTGCAAAGCATGAGCCTCACATGGAGCACCTCGGCTCGCGCTGGCCTCGCATGCGCTGAAGAAGGCCAATGACCGGCTCAACGCAAACCAGGATGGGTTTCGCGACAAAAGACCGGGCTGACGGGTGCGCCGTGAGGCCCTCCGGCCAGCGAATTTCACCGGGCCGGGCGGCGCACGGCCCGCACCAGCGTGTCCAAGGCTGCGACGGTTTCGGGCGCCGTGGCGCTCCGCGCCGGCTCGACCGACCGTCGCGCGACTTCTGCCTTTAGTACTTCGAAACCGGAAAGACCCTCCACGATGTCCTTAGGGGAGCAGAGCACGGCGGGATCTCTCGGCCCGCCTACACCCTGCTCCAGGTTGCTTACATCATGCGCAATCCATAGGAAAGTACCACCCGGGGCGACCGCATGCGTCGCTTGCGCCAGAATCACCCGGCGCTCGTCTACAGGCAATTGCAAATAACAGACCAGCACCAGCGTATAGGCGCACGCAACCGGTGCATAGGCGACAAGGTCAGCCACCTCCCATGTGACTCGAACACCCCTGTGTTGCGCCATGCGTCTGCCCTTCGCGACAGCCACGTCGGAGAAATCCACGGCCGTCACCTTCCAGCCCTGCTCGGCCAGCCAGATGGCATTCCGCCCTTCGCCGGCCGCGAGGTCCAAGGCACGCCCAGGCTCAAGGTCGGCCGTTTCCGCGACGACAAACTGGTTGGGATCGACGGACCAGACGAATGCAGACTCCCGGTAGCGTTTGTCCCAGTCTTCTCTGTCCAAATTGTCGCAAGACCGCTGCGCGGCACCTCGTTGATGACTTGGGCTTCGCACACGGTCCCGACACCACAGGCGCAGACGGCCGCTGGAAACCATGATTCGCCGCTCGTTACCGACTACAGGGGCTATAATTGCCGACAGCTGAAACACTGCCACCGACCAAGTGCTAAACGCAAAGACACTACATGGCATCGCTGCGGCGCTCAGCGTACCGACTAGACGGCGCGCCTGCGCGGCGGATACGGACAGCCTCGCTGCATCGACGCGGGACTGCTCAGCGCTGCGACGTGATCGGCGTCCCCATCAGCTGTGGCGCCGCAGGCGGTCGGCCGTGACCTGCGAGACGGGCAGCCATGGAGACCCGATGTGATCCGGCAAATCTGGCGCGGTGCGCTCGTGAGTCTGCTCACCGCTTTCCTGCTCCTTTCTGCCTGCGACAACTGGGACATCGGCTGGCCCAAGAACATCGGCAGTGGGTCAACTTCGGGCTCCGGCGACGCCTTTGCGCAGACCGCGGGCAGCATCGAATACCTGGTCGTGTTTACCTGCGGTTCCAATCCGGCCGGCCTTCAGGATCCGGTAGTCCCAGGTCAGTACGGGACCATGATTAACATCTACAACCCACGAAACAACACCATTTCCGTCACTATGCGGGTAAGCTTGAGTATTCCTCCCGGTGCCGCCTCTACCGGGGACATCTCCGGATTCATCACCAGAAACATTTCTTCCAACCGCGCCCTGGAAGAGGACTGCGACACCATACGCTCAGATTTCGTCGGTGGCTCGTCGTCGTCTCTTCTCAGCGGCTTCCTCTCGGTGTCCAGCAGCACGCCGGTGGAGATCGTCGCGACCTACACGGCCGGCCGAGTGGATTCCGTGAACAGTATCCACGTCGAGCGCATTCTGCCCAGATAACCCGACCGCATAAATGCCTGATGAGACCCGGCACAGATTCCACCTATCCAGAGCGGTCGTGGCGAGAATTGCAGTCCTATCACAGACCCTGGTCATGCCCCTGCAGCGGGTTCTTGCGGCCTTGCTGCGGCCGAATAGCGTGTGCTAGTCTCATGCACGATTGTGGCGTGGTGATGCCGCTGCGTTGGCGTTGGTAATCGGAGTTCGGCGTTTCCTCCGCGAACTGGCGGCGCCGCTTCCGGGCGAGGAGTGATCGCGCAGTCCATTTGAACCCAATCAGGCCTGATAGGCTGGGAAATCAGTGCGTGCAGGGGTCGGCCCAAGGCCTCGTGAAAAGCACCGAGAGCATTTGGCCCAGGCGAAGCGTGTGTGCAGCCGGCACACTGGTGAGGAAGACAAGAATGAAGTCCATCTATGTAGGTAATCTGCCATTCGACACGTCGGAGGAGGATTTGCGTGGTCTGTTTTCGGCCTTTGGCACCGTAGAGTCCGTGAAGCTCATCATGGACAGGGAGACAGGACGGCCGCGAGGCTTCGGCTTCGTGCAGATGCCTGAAGGAGACGCCACGAAAGCCATCGAGGAGTTGAATGGCAAAGACTTTGGCGGTCGGACTCTGCGCATCAACGAAGCACATCAACGCCCGCCGCGGCCCCAGTCACGACGCTGGTAGCGGCATCGCGCCACCCTGCACCGGCGCACATCTTCCCTGCCGGGCGGGCCACACCGGCCCACTCGGCCGCAGCCGAGGTCGTGCGGCCGACACGTATGCGCAGCTAGTCGTACGCGACATCTTTCCAGGTACGGAGCGTCGCGAACACATCGCTGCTGTCCCGCATGCGTCTGCCGGCATGGCGCTCTGCGGCCGCTCGCACGCTGTTTCGCCGGACGCGCAGGAACGGATTCGTCGCCTTTTCCATCGCAATCGTCGTCGGAACGGTGTCGGCGTTGCGGTCGATCTGTGCGAACGCCTGATGCTCCCGTTCAAGCAGAGCCCGATTGTTTGGCTCGACCCATTTGGCAAAGCCGATGTTGTCCAGCGTGTACTCGTGTGCGCAGTAGGCCAGCGTTTCGGGGGGTAGCTCTGCCAGCCGCGACAGGGAATCATGAAGCTGCCTGTGGGTGCCCGAGAAAACCCGGCCGCATCCCACCGAGAAGAGCGTGTCACCGCAGAAGAGCACCGGCCGATCTCCGCTGTGGTCGAAGTAAGCGATATGTCCCTCGGTGTGGCCGGGAGTGTCGATTACATCCAACTCGGCCTGCAGGGTTTCCAGCACAATCCGACCGCCGCCCGACAGACGGTGAGTGACCTCGGGAATGGGTTCGCCGACGGGACCGTAAACGGGAATGCTTCCGAAATGCGCCCGCAAGCGGCGGATCCCACCCACGTGGTCGGCGTGCTTATGGGTAACGAGAATTGCTGCCAGCGCGATGCCGCTCGTTTCCATACGTTCGATTACCGGCTCAGCCGCACCAGGATCTACGACGACAGCTTGAGACTCGCCAGAGCGATGAAGGAGCCAAACAAAATTGTCTCGGAAAGCGTGGATTGGTCTGACGTCGTACATGGCTTGCTGATCGCCTGCGCCGGAAGGCCTATTTGGTGCGGACTCGCGAGGCGCCGTGACGCAACACCAACGCCGCTTTGACTTCCTGCAGCCGACGCTGGCTCGCACGACCGAGCCCGTCGCGATCTTCTTCGAAGAACTTCAGAATAGTGCGCCCGGTGTCGCGTTTTATGCGCGCCTCGACGAAGGACTCAGGTTGTTCTCTGGAACGAAACACCATGCGGTACTCTGACTGCGTCACGATCGTCGACCCCTGCTTCTGCCTGAGTTCCGACGTGGCGTCCAGATAGGTGCCTCCCGACCAGTCCACGCTGGCCTCCCGGATGCGCACGCGCTCGTAGCCATGGTCCAACAAGACGGACACCACTTCTCTGGGCATCGTCTGATGACCCGCCGGGTGGGGCTCGACAACGATACGTCTGCCGTGCGATCCAGCACACGCAATCGCGAGCAGACAGACCGCGACGAGCACATAAATAGTCTGGAGCCTCACTGTGGCGCACCTCCTTCGGTACTGCGCGTGCATGTCGACGACAGTCGGCGGCGGCTGACCCACCCGGGCATATGGGACCCTTCCGTGCTCCAGGCGTTACGCTCCTCTGCCGCCGCGCGGCGGACGTCGCGCAAGTCCCGCAGGCGCTCATCTGGACGCCGGATCTTTCCGATTTCAGCACAGCGAGCGCCGCCCGGGATCCTGTAGCTACCGAGATCCGCACTGAGGAACCGGACCAGCACTGTTTGACCGCAATTATCCCCAGATTCGTCCCGGCTGCCCAGGCCGCAGCGGATTTCTGACGGGAGTCTCGGCAGTCGGGTTATGCACCCATAAACAAGCTTAGAAACGCCTGCACGAACCGTAAGGTTATAATTCACGGCCTTTCCAATCGAACAAATAGAAACGAAGAAGCGAGACAGGAGCGCAGAGCAATGATTAAGCCCCATGGATCAGAGACCCTCAATCCTCTGTTCGTGTACGACTCGGACCAGCACGATACGCTGAAACACGTGGCCGAGGAGTTGCCTTCCCTTCTGGTTAGCTCCGCGACCGCCGCTAACGCCGTTATGATGGGCGGCGCTTACTTCAACCCGCTGACCGGCTACATGAACAAAGCCGATGCGCTTAGCGTCGCTGAGAAAATGCGAACCACCAGCGGGCTGTTCTTTCCGGTCCCGGTCCTTAACCTGACCCACGACATCAGCTCGCTCAAGGGCCATCACAAGCTTGCGTTGCGCGACCCGAATATGGAAGGTCACCCCGTGCTGGCGATTCAGGAAGTTCAAGCGATCGAGAAGCTGACCCGGGAAGAATTGCACTTCATCGCCGAGAAGGTGTATCGAACGCTGGATGAGAGCCACCCGGGCGTCAAGGCATTCCTGTCGCAAGGTCAGTATGTGGTCTCGGGGCCCATCCAGGTGCTGAGCTTCAGCTATTTCCAGGAGGATTTCCCGGATACTTTCCGCACTGCCGTGGATATACGCAACGAAATCATGGAACGCGGCTGGAATAGGGTCGTTGCATTTCAGACCCGTAATCCCATGCACCGGGCCCATGAAGAGCTGTGCAAGATGGCCATGGAGGGGGTTGACGCGGACGGTGTCGTCATCCACATGCTGCTTGGAAAACTGAAGCCCGGCGACATCCCTGCGCCCGTGAGGGATGCGGCAATCCGAAAGATGGTGGAAATCTACTTTCCGCCCAACAGCGCCATGATTACAGGCTACGGCTTCGACATGCTCTACGCCGGCCCACGCGAGGCAGTACTGCATGCCGTTTTCCGACAGAATATGGGGGCGACCCACTTTATCATCGGCCGTGACCATGCGGGCGTAGGCGACTATTACGGCGCCTTCGACGCGCAGACCATCTTCGACGAAGAGGTTCCGGATGACGCCCTCGAGATCAGGATCTTCCGGGCCGACCATACTGCCTTTTCTAAAAAGTTGAACAGAGTGGTCATGATGCGCGACGCCCCGGACCACACCAAGGAAGACTTCGTGCTGCTCTCCGGAACGAAAGTGCGCGAGATGCTCGGTCAGGGCATCGCGCCGCCCGGGGAGTTCTCCCGCCCGGAGGTGGCCAAGATCCTCATGGATTACTACCAGGCCCAGCCCTGAATCGCGGCGTCCTACGTTCCGGTTAGTCCTTCCGCCCCCTCGACAGGGGGCGGCTGTTTGATGGGTGCCGAATGAGAACGGCTGGCGTGGGCGTGTCTGCGCGCCCCATTCACGCGGGTTCGCGGGGCTCGGCAACCTGGTATAGAAGGCGGCATCGAGGACAGAAGATCTCTACCACTCGGCGTTCGTCCTCCCAGGTTTGAAAACGCCCCTCCTCTGCCGCGTCTGGATCGGCCGCCGGGCGCGACCGGAGCGTCTTTGCGAGTTGACTTCTGCAGACCACGCAGTGTGTAGGGTTACTCATCGCGCATGTCCTCCCAAGAGGCTGTGTGTGCCGCGAGGGGCTGCGATAGGACGTCCCCTGCTCCGCCGTGACCCGCGCCCGCCTCCATCGATGAAGCCCCGGACCCCCGCCCCGCCCTCTGGCCGGATTATTCGAGTGCTCCAGGTGGGGTCGACCTGAGGCGGCAAGGAACCACCGACTGCCCAGTGAAATTGCAACCCTCGCCTTTCCGAATCTCGATAACTATACTAGCCATGGCTGCGGAACACGCCCACACCGAATGCTCTTCTGAAGCTCGCCCCAGTGGTGAATCGGCACCGGCATCGTTTCGACGCTCGTCGCCAGAGCTAAGCCGCTGGATGACGTAGTGAACGTGCTGCAAGATCGGTTTTGCGTGGGGCCGACATGCGCTTGACACCAATTCAGATACCCACCTGGAGCTAGTAGATGACAAAGTTGTATGTTGGCAACCTGCCTTGGTCCGCTTCGGAAGACGACATCCGGGAGCTGTTTTCGTCCATTGGCGTGATCGAGTCGGTCGCCTTGATCACCGACCGGGAGACCGGGCGCTCGCGCGGCTTCGCCTTCGTCGAGATGGACCGAGCAGACGCGAACAAGGCCATATCCCAGCTTAACGGGCAGGACTTCGGTGGTCGCCCGCTGCGAGTGAACGAGGCCCAGGACCGGCCGAAACGCTCAGGTGGAGGCGGCGGCGGTCGTTGGTAGGCATCGTAAGGCCCGGCTGACAGGACCGGGACTGGGGGCTGCCGAGGGAGGCAGCCCCGACGTCAACGCTTCAGGGTGGACCAGTAACCCGAGACCAAGTCCAAGCGTGGTCTGTGGCTGATTGGCCATTGCCCCGTTCCCCACCCAGGCTGCTTGTCCGTTGGAGTTGCCGGCCGGTGTGCGGCTGCGACATTAGGGTGGCGCTGACTCAGGAAGGGTGCACCCAAGCTGGAGGTCATCAGGACCTCACCCCAGCTTCACTTCCGAAGAGCTGATCGTAGGCATTAAGGAATTCCCTCGCCCATTGAAACCACGAATCGTCGTCGGTCGGCGGTCGGCTTCGCGGCGTCCGTGTCGCGCCGGCATGCCAACCCTGTACGGGTAGCCGACCTAGCAATCGCATAAGCAGGGATGGAAACGACGCCGGGTAGGCGCCCGGTTTGCGTGGCAAAGCCAACGCCTTCCTGACATACTCGTGCGCCTCGGCATAGCGGCCCTGTGCAATGCTGAGGCGGGCCAGCAGGCGCAGGGCATTCGTGCTCTTATTCTCCCTATCGAGAGCCCGTCGAGCCGCGCGTTCGGCGTTCTCCGTCTCCCCTACCCACTCGTAGCATTGGGCCATCATCTCCCAGTGGTAAGCCGAGGGTTGCACGCGCTTCATCATGCGTCTGTAGCATGCCAGCGCCTCGTCGTATCTCCTCGCATCCATGCGCTGCAGCGCGCGCATCTCAAGCCTCCAAGTTGCTCCGAACATCCAGTCCGCTCCTTTGTTGCTCACGCCGCCTCATCCGCCGACGGAAGCGTGACTATCCCAAGGCATGCTCCAGAAATCAAGAGGTCGGATTCGAAGGGCTGGACCAACGGAGAGCTGTCCGCGAACAGCACGCTCTGCTGCGACTTCGTGGGGCTGGCCTAGCTGTCCGAGGCGTCCGGCCGAACCCGGAATCTCGCGCCCACGTGTGTCGCCAGAGCAGCCAGTGCTCCCCTGTGGCCCGCCAGCGACCTGGCTGCCCGGCCACCGGCGAGCATGCCGCAGCCCGTCAGGCTCTGCCGTCCCAGTTGCCCCACCCGCGGCATCAGCAGCTCGTATCGGACACCCGTGGCAGTGAACCAGCCGTGAGACGACTCGAGGAGAGGGTACCAGGCTAGAAAAGTTATGTGGCGTGACGCCAGAGACCGACTTGCTACGGCAACACGGCGGTAATCAAGTGCCGCATCCGGGCTGTAGGGAGGGTCGATGAACACCAGGTCCCAGCTTCCACACCGGCGGAGCGCGGCGTAACCGTCGCCGCACCTGAAACGCAGGCGCTGAGTATGCGGAATGCCGGAGAAGAGCTGCAGTCGGCGCGCAACTGCCGGGTCCGTGTCGTGTAGAGACAGGCTTGCGCGGTGCCGACGCCTCCCCAGGTAATCAGCCACCAGCAGCCAGGACCCGCGGTAAACGCTGCCTGCCGCCAGGTGGCTACCCAATGCCTCGAAGTACGGGTGGTCGGCAAGCTCCTTACAGACAGGCAACACCCGAGCGACGCCGTTGCGCCATTCTCCGTCAGGCGCAAGCTCGTACAGGCCTTCGCCGCAGTGGGTCTCGAGATAGGCGAACGACGGTGCCGCAGCATCCCTATCAGCCACTAGATCGGCGAGCACCGTCAACAGCGTGAAGTGTTTCCAGACGTCCGCCAGATTGCCGGCCTTGCGGGCGTGTTGGTAGGCCATAAGCGCAAGCCCATCGGGCTGTGGCCGTCGAGCCGTCCCGGACTATTCTGCCCTGGCGTTCTCGGCTGCGCGACTCAAGAATTCCGAGAGCTTCTTCACCGCCTGCCCTGCCTTGATTCCCAGCGCCGTTCCCAGTCCGGGACCTAGCACGGCGGTGCCGGCAGCCGCGCCGGCAATGGCGGCGTTGGTGGGCCGCAGCCGCGGCTCCTGGGTGGTTCCGGAGATGCGCACGGGAATGCCTATCAGCGTCGACACCTGCCTGATCCCCACATTCACTTCCCCGTACAGATCGCTCTGTGGACCGACGGCCAGCTGGCCTTTGGCCTCGAAAGCCGCGGAGGCCACTCGCAGATCATCGACGGTGAGCATGCCGTTTTCCAGATAAAGCCGGCCCGAGAGCTGTTCAAAGCCGGTTTCTCCCCCGGTCACGTAATCATCGGACAGGTTCTGGGCAGCCCGCTGCAAGTCCACTTCGTGAATGGCGCCTTCGAGGATGGAGAAGTCGCAGTAGATCACCGGCCGTTTGAACAGTCGACTGATCCTGTGCGAGGCCAGTCGCGCCTCGCCCTTGGCATTTAACCGCCCGGTCAGCGAGCGCTTGTCGAAGACTGCAAGGAGGGGTGCCAAATCCACATCGGTTACGCGGCCGTTCACGTCCATCGCCCAGCGGTCCTTCCACGCAAGGCTTCCCTTACCTTCCACCTGTCCGTCGTAGAGCTTGGCGTTGATCCGGTCGAGTCGAAGACGGTCGCTCTGCGTCAGCTGGCCTACAAGCTCGAGCCTGTCGATGCGCAGCGGCGGACCGACGGGCAGCACCCATCGGCGCGCGTCCAGGTCCAGACGATGACCGCCGTCCGCCGGTCGGATGAGAAGCTCGAACCGGTCGTCTTCCCGGCGCAGGCTGGCGCTGTGCAGCCCCCCTTCTTCCGCCGTCTGCAGCTTGATCTCGTAGGGACCGAGCCACCGGGTCGACAGCTTACGCGACCGGAGCCGCAGACGCCGCAGCTCCGTCCGCCCTTTGGCGTATCGAACTTGACCTTCAAGGTCGTCGAAAGCCAGCAGCGGCGTGCCAGCGGGCTTTCCTCTCGACTCTCCGCGGGTTACCAACGCCCCATTCCGGAGACGAAAGTCTCCGGCCATCTCGGGCGCCACGAACAGGCCCGCCAACTCAGGCGAACGGAGCTCGAAGGCAACATCCCAGTCCAGGCGGCCAGTCAACCCGGACCGTCCCAGATCGGACAGAAAGGCGCCGGCGTCCACACCTTCCAGCAGCGCCTGCCCCTTCAGCAGCCAGTCGCCACCCCAGCCAAGCCGCATTTGTCCAGCCAACGCGCCGCCGTAGGCGCCGACGCGCAGATCACTGATCTCCAGCTCGTTTTCTTCGTTCAGCCAGCGTCCAACCGCATCAACGCGCCCGAAGGTAAGCGGGGGACCGTAGGGAATCCTCCAGTCGCGCGCCATGAAACCGAAGCTGACGCTTCCCGGATCGCCCCGAGCCATATTCAGCCTTACCAGGCTGTCCAGTCGCGCAAGCGTGACTGACATGAGCTCGCCCTCCGCGCCGAACTGAACAGCCAGCTCGTAAGGTCCCAGCTTGCGACCCCCCTGGCTGAGCAGCCGGACGGGGGAAGCCAGGATGCGTCGGAGCGCCATGTCCACAGAGGGCTCGTCTGTGCGCGGCCGGCTCATTCGCGCCACGTACTCCATTAGTCCCGCCAGCCCGCCCGTCACGTCCTCCAGGCGAAGTTCGGTTATGACCAGCTCCCCGCGCCACAGTTGACTCAAGCCCACGTCCACGTGCACCGCTGCCACACTGAGATTGGGCGTGCGGTCGAGGCGCGCGAAAGTGATCTGTCGGGCGGTCAGCGACGGGTCGGGCAGCAAGGTGATGTTGAGCCTGCCGACGCTGACCGGCGTTTCGAAGGTGGCGGTCAGAACAGCCTCCAGCTGGTCACGGATAGCGCCCCGGGCGACCAGAAGGTTGAAGGCGACGGCGACGGCCACGGCCACGGCCACCACAGCGGCAACAGTGCCAACGGAAATGACGGCCGTTCGTCTCATCTTCCTCTCTCCGGGACCGCGCCTTTCGTGCGCAGGCGGCATGACGGGGGCGCAGAGCCCCGTAACTGTTTTCGGCAGGACTGGATGCCACCTTAATCCGCCCGGGCACCCAAGACGCTTGGGAGGATTGTAGTAACCATATGAAATAAATGAGAAAGCCCCCACTGCAACGGCGACGCCTGCAAGCCCGGGCCGAGCGGCGGATGTGACAATTTGTGATGCAGTCCTCAGTTCCCCGGCCGGCTTGGGTGTCCTTGCAACACAAGCCAAGACGATGAGGCCTGTCCGCGGCTGTCCTGGCGAACGCCGCGACCCGGTACCGGTTGAATGCGGATGTTGCGGGGGATGCCCTGGGCCCGGACAGGAACCGGGTGCCCAGCCCGGATTTCTCACCAGGCAGACCTTGGATCGCAGACTAAGTCGGCAAACTCAGCATATTGGCTTCACCGAGCCGGTCTTCCTAGGGCCTGTACTCCGTCACAGGAAGTACTAGCGAACAATCTGTCGAAATCCCGGTGAGGGCTCCGCCTTAGAGTCGCCGCACGACGAGCGGAACATACATTTCCGCCGAGCTGACCCCCCCGTGCACACCCACATGGTCAGGCGGCGTCTCACCCCACAATCGGTCACGCATTACGTAGTTCCCTTTCATGACAAGGGTGAAGTCGCCGATGCGCTCGCGCAAGCGCGGGTGCGCGGTCCCGTTGCCGTACAGCCCCCGTTCCACCAATTCGTCGCTCGTGAAGGCATAAGCCTGTTGCGTGAGCTCACCACGGACATAGTCCCGGAAGCTCGCGTGACGCCCGGGCCGCACGTAACAGTAGGCGGCGCGCGGTTCACCGCACAGGGGCAGGGCCAGGCTCTCCGCCAGCTCAGGATGATCGTCCAGCCACAGGCGACTGCCCACATCGGTGTCCAGCAGACCGTGGTCTGCCGTCACGATGACTGCCGTGTCGCTACCGGCAAGGCCAGCGCAAAGGTCAGCGATTGCGGCGTCCAGCGACACGAGGTGCTCGGCCACTTCGCCGCTCCCAACCCCGTGGCGGTGCGCAAGGCTGTCAAGCTCCGACCAGTAGGCGTAGACGTAGCGGCGTTTCCGGTTGCGACGGAGTAGCTTATGCACGCGGTCCATGAGACCTGCCAGGTTCCGGTACCCGGTTCTAACGGCTCGCCCGCAATGGGACCGTGAGAAGTCGGAATCCAGGATCGCGTCTGGAGCCACTAGGTAAGACGGAACAGCCAGGTGGTCGAACACCGTTCGATGACCGAAAAACCGCGTCGGATCGACGCCGCGCCTGTCGTATGATGGTCCGCCGATGCGCGGCGTGAACGGCAGCACGGCCGACACCGCCCCCAGCTCCCGGAAGTACATGTACCACCCGGTCACTGCGTGTTGGAGCGGCGCGGTGCCAGTCAGGAAAGTGGTGATCGCGCTCGCGGTGGTGGACGGAAACACGGAGGTCAGGCGGGCGCGCACATGCCGACCCAAGTGCGTATCACCCTGTCCGCGCAGATACTCGTATCCGAGGCCGTCCACCACCAGCAGTAGCACATTCCGAGCGTCTGCCAGTTCATCGGGCGGAAGCTCGCGCAGGGCGGGATAGTCAACAGGCCCGGATCCGAGGCCCAAGCTGATGGAAGCCATCAGGTTGACGATGCTGGCGTTGCCGTAGTCGGGAACGTGCAGTTCCGAAAGCAAGTGCGTCATTTGCCCCGCAGGCCTATATTCTGCAACGGGGTGAATGTGCCGGGGCGGCTCGAGCTGCTCTAACTCCCGATAGAGAGCCCGCGGCAACAGGGCAGCCCCTCTGACACCACGCGCGATCGGGGACACATCTTGTAGCGGACAGCTGCACAGGGGACGAAACGAGGGCCATGGACATCAGTGACGAGGAATTACGGCGGCATGTATACACTTTGGCTGGCGACATCGGCGAGCGCAACGTGTACCGTCCCCGCGCCCTTCAGGCGGCGAGCGACTACATCGAGAGTGAATGGACCGCCCAGGGCTACACGGTGGAACGCCAGGTCTATCAGGTCGGAGATGTGCTGTGCGCTAATCTGGAGGTGAACGTTCCAGGGCGCTCCCGTCCCACGGACATCATACTGCTGGGCGCCCATTACGATTCGGTCCGTGGCGGCCCGGGTGCCAATGACAACGGCAGCGGCGTTGCGGCCTTGATGGCCATCAGCCGCCGGTGCAGGTCGCTGCAGCTCGGTGCGACGCTGCGTTTCGTGGCATTCGTGAACGAGGAGCCCCCTTTCTTCGCGGGGAAGGAGATGGGGAGCGCCGTATACGCCGGGGCCGCCCGCGACCGCGCCGACCGCATCCGCCTGATGTTATCCCTCGAGACTATCGGCTACTACGGGAACGAGCCAGGCAGCCAGCAGTACCCGCCGCTGTTTCGGCACTTCTATCCGGACCGAGGCAACTTCATCGCCTTCGTAGCCAACCTGCGTTCCAGAAGGGCGATGCTCGAGACCGTCGCCGCATTCCGCGCTCACTCCGCTTTCCCGTGCCAGCACGTGGCTACCTTCGGTTTCGTACCCGGCGTGTCCTGGAGCGACCACCTGTCGTTCTGGCGTCAAGGCTACCCAGCGCTCATGGTGACTGACACCGCACTCTATCGCTATCCGTTCTATCACCTTGCCACCGATACCCCGGACCGGCTGAACTACCCTGCCATGGCCGAGGTGGCACGCGGCCTCTGCGGCGCCGCCGCCAAGCTCGCCCATTGAGCCGCGGGCGCTGCTGGAAACCGCGAAGCTGGGGCGACCGGGAACCCCCCGAAACAACCGACCTGGCACCGGACAGTGGCCACAGCGCCCGGAGAACGCGACGCAAGGCAGACGCACGCATCCCAAACGGAAAAGCACATTGATCGAGCCAGACCCCCGGCGGCGCATGTGAAGACCGGGCGGGTTATATTGTGGCGTCAGGCCCGTGCTCTCGTTGGGGCGCCCGATGGGCGGCAAAGTGAACCACATCCTAACAGCAGGGTTACACCCGGGGCATATTGCCGGGCTCACCCGTGGATCGAAACCTCGACTCCCATGCGCAGACTGAAACAGCTTTTGTCCGGCATCGATCGTCAGTCCTACCAGGCCTACAAAACACTTAAAGGCGTCTACCGCTACCCGGACTTCACGCTCAGCATCGACCATGTGCAGGGCGATCCCTTCGCCGAGCCGTCCCGGATCAGCGTGCGCATGCCCATGCAACAGGCGGGCTATCCGAAGCAGCTGTGGGCGACACCGGTGCGACGTGTGGCACTGGAAGACTTCGTGGCACGGGCACTGCGGACCGCCATTCGCGAACGGGTGAGGGGCGGCCGAGGCACGGGCAAAAGCGGTCTGGTAGAGATATGCGCGGGTGGACAGCAAGTGCTCCGCCGGAACGCCGTGATCCTGAATGCGAACGCTGTGGAGGCGCGCCTGACCATGGGCCTGCCTGCAGCCGGACGGCGCGTGCTTAGCCAGGAGGCGGCAGAAATGTTCTTTCGGGAGCTGCCGGCTGTAGTGGCGCATGGCATGGCCTACCGGCAGCTGTCGCCGCAAGCGGCCGAGCTTCATGTGAAATCCGTGGAAGATCAGGTTTACCTCCGCCAATGGCTCGACTCGGCCGGTCTGGTCGCCTTTCTGGCTGACGGGAGCATTCTGCCGCGACGCAGCGGCATCGATGACCGCCCATTGACTGAGGGGGCGTTGCCGTTGCGAGCTCCCGAGTCCCTGGCGCGCACCGTCAAGCTTCCGAACGCCGGTTCCGTGCGCGGCATGGGTGTGCCGAGGGGCGTTACGTTGGTAGTCGGCGGCGGATTTCACGGCAAGTCCACCCTGCTGCACGCTCTGGAGCGCGGCGTCTACGACCACGTGCCAGGGGATGGCCGGGAGCAGGTGGCCACGTCACCCAGCGCCATGAAAGTCCGCGCCGAGGACGGCCGTGCAGTGTCCCGTGTGGACATCTCCCCGTTCATCGATCGACTTCCCCTGGGCCGTGACACGCAGCGCTTCACCACCGACAACGCCAGCGGCAGCACCTCCCAGGCCGCTGCCATCATGGAAGCCATGGAATGCGGAACCCAGCTGCTGCTGGTCGATGAGGATACGTCGGCCACCAACTTCATGATCCGGGACCATCGCATGCAGTCGTTGGTGGCCAAGGAAAAGGAGCCGATAACACCCTTCCTGCATCGGATACGCGAGCTGTTCGAGCGGCACGGCGTTTCCACCGTGCTGGTCATGGGGGGCTCGGGCGATTACTTCGAGGCGGCAGACACGGTGGTCATGCTTGACACCTACCAGCCCGTCGACGTGACCCGGGAAGCCCGCCGGCTGGCCGGAAATGACCTTCAGAGGCTGCCGCTGGGTACGGTGGCCGGTCTGAAACCCATAACGACGCGGCGTCCCAGACGCTCGGATCTGAACGCTGGATACGGACGCCGTGAAGTCAAGATCGGTGCCCGGGGCCAGTCCGCCTTGCTTTACGGAAAACATACCATCGAGCTTTCCAAAGTCGAACAGCTGGTGGACGTAGGTCAGACGCGGGCCGTCGGTTGGCTGATCCATTACTATGCCAAACACGGCGCTCAGCAACCGATCAGTCTTGTAGCGGGATTGCGGTCTGCCCTCAGCGAAGTCGAAGATCGCGGGCTGGACATACTGCTGCCATGGACAGCCGGCAACCTCGCCATGCCGCGGCTACACGAGCTGGCGGCTGCCGTAAACCGTATGCGGGGGTTGCAATGGGACTAGACTCGATACTCCATCCACGCCTCAGGGCGGCCGTCCCGCATGGCGGCGAGAAGCTTCTTGCGATGCAGGGCATGGGCCTGGCAGAGGGAGAGCACGCCGCCAGTTCGCGTGTGCGGCTTGCCGGCCAGCTCTGCGCACTTGCGCTCGTAGTAGGCGATCTCCTCGCAGAGCTGTTCTTCGCTTGGAGGGGTGCCACCGGTATACCAGTCGTCCACTGCCTTCTCCTCCGTGGTCATGGCTAATGCTGGATTTCTCTGGGACAGAGCCGCCCTCTTGTTCGAGCCGCGACTGAACCACGCCTACCAGAGTACTACCGGGTTGTGTTAGAAAAATGTCTTTTTCATGACAGACGGTACGGGCATTCGCGATGACGCGCAGCAAACTCGTGCTCACACCCAACGACCCCCAGGTTGTTCCGGCGGACGCGGAAAGCCTTGTCAGAGAGCTGGGCACACTGGGTTTCGCCGGCAGGCCGTTCCTCCTGCTCGGGCGCACACACTATTTGCCCGGAGACCGGTTCCTCGAACTGGTTACGTTCCTGGGCTGCTCCCCCGTTGTCGCCCTCGTGCCGCCGCTGGACGCACCTGCCGATCCCGCCGCCCACGCAGACGCGTTCTGTCACGTCGGTATCTGGTATGCCGGTGAGCATCCTGAATTCATAAGGGGTCGCAATACGGCACCGCCCCGCTGCCGCGAGTGCCGCCACCGGGAGCCGGATTGGCAGAAGGTGATCGAGGCTTGGAGGTCGAGTCCGGAAGATTACCGCTGGCTGTGCCCCACCTGCGGCCATCATGCCAGTCCGTTCGAGCTAGACTGGCGTCAATCGGCAGGCTTCGGTCGATTCTTCCTCGAAATCTGGGGCATTCACCCCGCTGAAGCAGTACCCGGACCCGCCCTCCTGGAGACGCTCAGGCACGCGGCCGGCGAACCCTGGGGACACTTTTACTGGCAGGGCGACGAGCGCCCATCCATGCTACCCTAGCCCGGATTTCTCACCAGGCGGACCTTGGACCGGAGATTATGTTGGCAAACTCAGCACATTGGCTTCACCGAGCCCGCCTTCCTTTTGAACAGCCCGTCCTATTCGGTTCTTGGCCCACTCTGGCTTTGCATCTTGACCGATCCCCCTTGAGACATAGCTACAGCTATGCCTCTGCGGACGATCGGCCAATCTGCTTTGCCAGAGCGACCCAAGATTCCGAATCCCGGTGAGAAGTCCGGGCTAGGTCCCCAACTATCCTTTACCCGCAACAGGAATGTTCATGCCCGACACACCCCTTTTTGGCCGCCCGCGCACCACCCGCCGCCTTGCAGGCGCGGCCGCATTGGCTGTCCTTTGGCTCTGCCCTGGTTTCAGCTGCCTCGCACAGAACACCGCAGAGGCGAACCCGGGCGAGTCCCGCGTGTTTCGAGACTGGCAACTCGAGTGTGAGCAGCCCCAGGCTGATGGCCCGCGGGTTTGCCAGATTTCCCAGAGATTCGTCAATCAGGACGACAACCGCACGCTGCTGCACATAGCCGTTGGCTATTCGGTAAGGGAAGACAGACCAGCCGCCATCTTCACCCTGCCTCTGGGCATATCCCTGCCCCCGGGCCTCCTGGTCAGGGTGGACCAGGGCGAGAGCCGGAGGCTGCCCATAGAGCACTGCCTTCCGACCGGCTGCCGCGCGTACCTCGCCCTGGAAGAGAGCCTCCTGGCAGAATTCAAGGCTGGCCTGGCGGCTCAGGTGACTGTCCACGACCTGAACCGAAAGCCGGTGCCCATTCCGGTCTCCCTGAAAGGCTTTACGGCAGGCTTCAACGCCCTGAAGGAATGAGTGCTGGCGAGAACACGCAAGCATGGCACCCCGTGTGGAGGGCTCAAGCGAGGATCAGGGTCCGCCATGCTCTCGCCGATAGCGCGCCCGCACCACTTCTTCCCTTTCCAGGTCTTCCATCGCCAGTTCCAGAGCCGCCAGGGTTTCATCGAGCTCGGGTATGAGCACGTCCTCCAGGGCCCGTGCCCGCCGCGCGGTATGCCGGTATTCGTCCCGTAGCCGCTGGAGGTTGCCGCTGACGGCCGCCATCTCAGCGGCCACGGGCAGCAGAGCTCGGAATGCCCGGCAGCACTGGCTGGCCTCGGGAGACGCATTGTCCAAAGCAACGGCCGGCGCGCCCTGCGCATGCACGCGGGCACGCTGCAGGGGCACGCCCAGCACAGACCGCTGAACGACTTCCAACTCGGCGCCCGGCACGCTGGAAACGGGGTAGACCTGTAATCCTTCCAGCCCATGGCGCATGACGGCCGCCCGCAGCGCCCCCGCGGCCTCGGCGGAGAGCGTATTCATGCGCTGCCGCACGGTCGCATAGCGCTGAAGCTCGTTGACGATTTCTGCGGCCAGCACCAGGCGTTTCTCGTCCAGGAACTGATAGCCCTCTTGCATGCCCTCGCGTTCTTGCCGCAGATCCAGCAACGCACTGTGGGTGGGGACCAGTTCGCGCATCTCAAACCTCGCCGGAACCAAGATGAAGCTGGATCTGCTCATCGTTAAGCCGGTGCAGCTCGCTTGCCGGCAGCAGAGCCAAGGCGGCCCATCCCTCGCCCATGCTCTCCTCCAAGTGTCTGGGTCCCGCCTGATTCACGACCGCATGCTCGAACCGATCGCCGAAATCCAGGTAACGGCGGTCCAGCGCCGACAGCCCTTCGTCGCCAACCACGCTTGCCAGGATGCGCGCCTGCATGGCACGGGCATATGAGGCGTAGAGTTGCGCGGCCAAGGCCGGGTGGTCACCATGGGTATAGCCTTCTCCCGTGCCGTCCTTCATCAGTCTCGACAGGCTGGGCGGCACCCTGACAGGCGGATAAATGCCACGCCTGTGCAGATCACGGTCGAGCACGATTTGGCCCTCGGTGATATAGCCGGTCAGATCGGGCACCGGATGACTGATGTCATCGGCCGGCATGGTCAGGATCGGCAGCTGAGTCAGGGAGCCATCGACGCCACGGATGCGCCCAGCCCGCTCGAATATGGTTGCCAGATCAGAGTACATGTAGCCCGGGTAGCCTTTGCGGCCGGGCACCTCGCCTTTGCTGGCGGAAACCTCCCGAAGGGCCTCGCAGTACGTGGTCATGTCCGTGAGGATGACCAGAACGTGTTTCCCCTCGACGAAAGCGAGATACTCGGCGGCCGTGAGGGCGAAGCGGGGCGTCAACAGCCGCTGCGCGCTGGAGTCGTTTGCCAGGTTGAGAAACACAGCGGTGCGCTCAAGGGCACCGCTCTTCTCCATCTCGCGGCGAAAATACTCAGCGCTCTCGTA
>JASJBY010000194.1 GCA_030066245.1 Gammaproteobacteria bacterium | reverse complement strand
ATCCTCCGCGCCGCCGCCCGCGGAGCGGTCAGTGCCGAAGATGCGCCGACGCTGGTCGCTGACGCCGGTGTCGAGAATGTCAACGCCGGCATGGACAAAATCATCGTCTCCGGGTTGTTGCGTCGTGTGCCGGCGTTGCGGGATGTCAGCTTCTCGAACTCCCTGATCGAGGCCTGGTGGCGTACACTCAAGCACCAGTGGCTGTACCTCAACTGGACAGCGTCGAGACCCTCCGAGGGCTCGTCGCATTCTACGTCGAGGCGCACAATACCGAGCTCCCTCACTGGGCCTTCCACGGACAAAGGCCCAATGAGATGTTCTACGGTCAGGGAAAGGGCGTCCCCGAAAAGCTCACACGCGAAGACTCGGGCGCGGGCCGCCCGACTGATCGCGAACCGGGCGAGGTCATGTAGCGCATGCTGGCCAGCACCGGACACTCGTTCGGGCGCCCTGGCCGCAGCGGAATCCCTACGCGGCGGACGTCTGACACGCACCCTCTTTCCCGACTCGCGTGGCCAGGCGCATGCCCAACGTTGGTTGTGGGCGTCCGAGTCACCGGCTTGCCGGGGCCATATCCATGTTCCGCTTATGGTACCTTGACGGTGGCACGGCGAGCCCCGAAGATCCGGCTTCAGTGTCGAGTATTCGAAGGGATTTGTCCCGAATGTCTGTAGAATCAGCTCAGGGGAGGTGCCAGGCCGGTAGACGACATCACGGTAATCGTGACTAAGGGAGCGTGAGCGGCCTGTCCGGACGTCAAGGTACGATTTTTGGGCGTGAGCTGAGGCTGTATTTTCACAAGTATCTGATTATATGAGAGATTTGCCGCACATCCTAAACGGTCTTCACAAGAATAGCCTTGTCGAGCGGTGTGGGCGGCACGGAAGAAACCCGTAGTGACGGCACCCCGATGGGTCCAGGCGTAAGGTCTCGCGTCGGCCCGAACCCTCGCCGCTCGGCGCTTGGGCTTGACCACCTGGTTCGGTTCGGCCAAGCTGTAACGGCCCTAGAGTAGTTGGATTTTCCTGTACTCGAACCCCTCTCTAGAGCGTGCCACGGGAACTGTGAATAGCAGTTGCTCGACAACGTCGTCGTTGCAGGTTGACGGTTCACGCGCTGAAGGCTAGCGCGACACGACCGACCGTCGCAAATTCGCCAGCCGGCCGCAGGTTATTCCAATGTATTGTGCAGCGCAAGCAGAGGACAAGGCGAATTTCGGGTGGCTTGGGTCGTCGTTCCGCGCCCGGATAAGACGCATGGCAATAGCCAGGTTGGCGCTATCGGTTTCCGCGTGGTGCGTCATGCTTATTGTCCCTGAGCTGAGCCCTGCAACTGCAGAACAACCTAACTCCTATCATGGTTACTTCAGACTCGACCGGGAAATCCAGACGCTGAAGAAGGAGTTTCTGGATATCAACCGAGACCTTTCGTTACTCGAGGAGGAACTCCTATACGCGCCTGACCAAAAGCTACTGGTGTTTGTTACGGTGACAAGAGACAGCCCCTTTTCGCCGAGTCATGTCAAGATCGTGATGGACGGTGAAATGCTCATCCATCACCTCTATACGGGCGGAGAAATCAACGCACTTCGGCAGGGAGGGGTCCACCGGCTTTACGTCGGTGAGGTTGCAAGGGGTGATCATGCTCTTCAAGTTTACCTCACCGGCACGGAAATTGAAGGCCGCGACTTTCAGCGCAAGAAAACCAAGAACTTCTTTCGACGCACGGGTCCCACGTACGTCGAGTTGCGCATAGGAGAAAAGGCATCTACGGAGGGACTTGAATTCAGCATTGACGTTTGGTAGCCCTCATGGCGGTCCGAGCCCCACGATGTGTCAGTAGATTCTTCTGCGCAGCCGCTGGATTAATGCTGGCTTTGGTCGTCACGGCGCCGCTCGCCGATAGCGATGTGGGCCAGCCCAGCCGGCTGCAGGAGCTTCTCGCCGGCGAAGTTCTGTTCCACGCTCACCAGAAGGACTATCTTTCAGCCATCACCCACCTGCAGTTGGCCCGCGAGCAAGGTATGACTTCGCGTAGGCCCATCGACTCCGATGTCCTACTCACACGGCTCAAGCTTGCTTTCGGCTTGCATGAGGAGGCCCGCCTGGCGTTGCATGCCCAGCTGAGTCAGAAGGCACCGGAATCGGTGAGGAATCGCGCCTGGTACGAACTGGCGAAGTCCCTGTTTCACAAAGGCTATCTCGAAGCAGCGATGAACGCCCTGGATAGCATCCAGGGAAAAGTGCCCGAGGACATTCTCGGAGACCATCAGCTGCTGCACGCCCATTTGCTTATGGCCCTGCATCGTGACGGGGATGCGGCGACAGTGCTTGAAACGTGGAAAGGCCCCGTGGCGTTGAAAGGTTACGCACACTACAACCGCGGGATTGCCCTGGTGCGCGTTGAGAAGTACCAAGATGCGATCGACTCGCTCACGGAGGTGCTGAGCCTCCGGGGGAAGAAAGAAGAATCGCTCGCACTGAAAGACAAAGCAAACTTGTCGCTCGGATACGCTTACTTGCGGTCGGATAATCTCGAGCAGGCGCAAGCACACTTTAAGCAGATACGTCTGCAGAGTCCGTTTTCGAATCGAGCGCTGCTGGCCATGGGCTGGATTGCCAAGGAACAGGGACGTGGGAGAGATGCGTTGGCCCCTTGGACGGAGTTGAGTAACCGCACACTAGCCGATCCCGCTGTACAGGAATCGATGCTTGCTGTGCCGTTTGTGCACCGGGAATTGCGCTCCTTCGGAGCCGCCGCGCAACACTATGTCGAGGCGGTGATAGCCTTGTCACAGGAGATTCATCGACTGGATGGCGCGGTGAACTCGCTGCAGGAAGCAGGAGCCCTCAACAGTCTACTGTCTGAACAATCTCAATCAGGTACTGGACCGGTGTCGGCATTGGGCAGCGCTCCAAATTATCCAGCGTCCCGTTATTTAGGATCTCTCCTAGCAAGCAGGATTTTCTTGGAAACGTCGCGGGGGCACAGTGATCTTCTGTCCATGTCGGAGAACCTCGAATACGGCTTAAAGAATATCGATAGGCTTACTGAAAGCGTGCGTGCGACTCCTGCCCCGAAGCGTCAGCTCTCCACGGTGTCGGATTTCGGTCGATCCGGTTCTAAACCGAACGGCCCTGCTCCCAGGCCGCGAGCCGCTGGCAACGTGACGCGCTCGGCCCCACCGTCTGTCAACACGTGGGCCGCGGATTCGAGGAGCCTAGGCGGAACGGTACCCTCCTCCCGCGGAATTCCTTTCCTGCCTGAGGTCGGCTTACCCCCAGAGCGCGCCGTGGAAACGCCGCCGCGATCCGGGGGCAGCTCGTTTCCTCAGTCGGAAGTCATAGGGTTTCCCGAATCCGAAGTCATATCGCTTCCAGAGTCCGAGGTCATATGGCTGCCGAAGTCAGAATGGATACGGCGACCTGATACGGGTAGATTCCGTTTTCCAAAATCCGATTATCGAGACTCTCCGTATCTCGATGCCATGTCGCGCGACGGATCCCGACTCAAACCTCCACGGCGGTCAACGACGCGTTACAGGGGCTCCCGTGCAGCTCTTCCAACAGCCGCAGATGGAGAAGCAACCGGCAAGGCGCTGGAAGACTTGGCCAGTAATATGGGGCACGCGACAGAACGAATGGACAAAGTAGTGCGCGGACTCGGCCCGGAAGAAACCCGGGGCAGAGGACTGGAGCACCGTCTCGCAGTGCTTCGAGAGAGAATACTCAGACTACATGACCGCGTTGCTACTGTCATTGTGCTCTACGAAGACTATGCAAGAACCCTCGCTGTCGACGAATTGCAGCGCCGCCAAAGTCACGTAGAGCATTATCTCGAACAGGCAAGGCTAGAGCTTGCGAAGACCTATGATCTGGCAGCTGGCAGATAAGAAACAACGGTCGCGCGCTCTTTTCGCAGGATGCATGGCCGTGATGACAGCGTGCACGACGGAGCCCAAAGTGGGAACACTGATCGAGCCCACATTGGGAGATCTCGCCCCCATCTCGGCTCCAAACGGACCACCGCCGTTGCCGCAAGACACAAGAGAAAAGGCCCTTGACGCTTATCGCGACTACCTTGACCGTTATCCGGCCTCGCCGACGCGAAAGGAGATCATGCGACGGCTCGCTGACCTGCTGATGGCGAGTGCTTCAGACCTGGCAGCGGTGGCACCCCCCGCCGGCGCGTCTGATGCAACCCTACAGGGATACCGCGACGCGATTGCTCTCTATGAAAAGCTGCTTTCGGAGTATCCAGCCCCTGCAGACAGCGTCAGCTTACTCTATCAGTTAGCCAGGGCGTACGAGGAAATCGGCGACCCGGCAAAGGCAAGGATGTTTCTCGAGCGTTTGATTGAGCACGGCCCCAACGTCGATACAACGTTGTACACAGACGCTCAGTTTCGGCGTGGTGAACAATCCTTCGAAGAAGGATTTTTCTCCGCGGCCGAGCATGCTTATCGCGAGGTGCTCGCAGTCGGGGAGTCGACGCACGTCTATGAGCAGGCCCTTTACAAACTCGGCTGGACCTTGCTCAAACAAGACCGTCATGACGACGCCTTGAAGATCTTCTTTGCTTTCATCGACCGAAAGGTCCCTCCCCGTGCAGATTTCGACATTTATCTGGCCACTCTGTCTCGGGCAGAGCAGGAGCAAATCGCAGATGTCTTTCGGGCGGTCAGCATGAGCTTCTCTTATCTGTCGGGCGTGGATACCGTCGTTGCTTACTTCAACCGCCATGGTGCCAGGACGTATGAGGAACAGGTTTATCGCAATCTGGCTGAATTCTATGCGGGCAAGGATTTGCTTACTGATGCAGCCCGGACTTACCTCGCCCTGGTGGAACGCGACCCTCTTAGGCCAGAGGCACCACGGCTCTATATGGACGTAATCGAGCTCTACCGGAAGGCCGGTTTAAGAGATAGTGTCCTGGCAACTGAAAGAGCTTTTGTCCGCAACTACAGTTTGAACGATGCTTTCTGGGAAAGACATTCTCCAAAGGCATTTCCTGACGTAAGGCAGGGCCTGGAGTCCGCTCTCGCCGACCTTGCGAGCCATTCCTACGGCGGCGCACCAGAACGACGCGAGCAGGGGAAGCCCGATGACGCCGAGAGATGGTATCGCACGTACCTCGCAACCTTTGACGACACGAAGCGGGCGGCCCGTATGAACTACGAGCTGGCTAAGCTGCTGGAAGACCGCGGCGCCTATGAGCGCGCCGTCGACGAGTACGAACGTACAGCCTACACCCGAGGAGACCACCCTTGGGCAGCAGAGGCGGGGCGCTCCGCATTGCTCGTCTACGAGCAGATTAAGGAGAACCACAGCGGACAGGCCGCAGAACCCTGGTCGCGCCGCGCGACTACGAGCGCGCTCCGGTTTGCCGAGTCTTTCTCGTTCCACCCTGATGCCCCATTGGTTCTAGGTCAAGCAGGTGTGGACTTGCTCGAGCGGGGCGAGTTTAAGGAAGCCATTCGAGCAAGCGAAACGGTCCTGCGAAAGCAAGCGGCTCCGCCTTCCGTACTTCGTCAAACAGCGTGGTCAATTCTGGCACAGGCCTTTTTTGAACAGGGTAGTTACCGGGCCGCAGAGAACGCCTACCGGCGGGCTCTGGAGCTGACAGAGCCAGGCGATTCTCGTCAGGCAGCCCTGATCCAAGGCCTTGCCGCCTCGATTTACAAACACGGGGCGAGTCGCCTCGCGGCAGGGAACAGGCGTCAAGCTGTGGTGGAATTTCTACGGGCGGCGAATGCCGGCCCTGATTCGTCCGTGCGTCCCACTGCTCAGTATGACGCGGCCACGTCACTTCTGGTGCTCGGGGAGTGGAGCCGTGCGGCCAGTACGTTGGAGCAGCTGCGCGCAGACCATCCAGAGCATCGACTTCAGGATGCGGCTACGCAGAAACTTGCTCTCGCGTACCAGAGGAGCGGGCGCAAGACAGAGGCTGCTGGAGAATACGTCCGTCTGGGACAGGGCGAGGCTGACGATGCATTGCGCCGCGAGGCATTTCTTGAGGCTGCGGCGCTGTACAAGGAAGTCGGAAGACTTCGGGATGCCGTCGCTGCCCTCGAGCTGTACTTGACCCATTTTCCAGGGCCGCCCGATAACGCTATAGAGATATACCAGATGCTTGCGGAGCTGGAACAGGCTAGGGCCAACAAGACCCAGCGTCAGCACTGGGCTCGACGGATAATTGCTGCGGATCGCAGCGCGGGTCAAGCTCGCAGTGCACGTACTCGTTTTCTGGCCGCGAAGGCTAGTCTCGATCTGGCTGAGGATCAGATCGCCGCCTTCCGCCGTGTTCGCTTGGTTGAGCCGTTGAAATACAGCCTTGACAAAAAGCTGCAGGAGATGACTTCCGCGCTAAAGGCACTGGAAGAAACAACCGAATACGGCGTCTCCTCTGTCACGAGTGCCGCCACATATCAGATTGCCTCCATGTACGATGAACTGAGTCATGCCCTGCGCACCTCCCAGCCGCCCGCTGGCCTGAGTCGTGGTGAGATCATGCAATACAATCTCCTTATAGAAGAGCAAGCGGCTCCTTTGCAGAAGAAAGCGATAGAGTTCTATCAGACCAATACGCTCCGCATTCCCCAGGGGCATTATGACACATGGACTCAAAAAAGCTTGAGCCGCCTTGCGGAGCTGTGGCCGATCCGTTACGCAAGGGAGGAGCAAAGCGAAGCAGATGGCACTGTGACCAAGGCAGTCTTGACAAGCTCAGGGGACCCGGACGCCTATAACACCCTTGGCATTCTGCACCGGAGGGCAGGGCGTTTTGAGCAGGCGCGGGAGGCATATCAACGCGCACTCACCCTGCGTCCGGATTACGCGGCGGCGCATCTCAATCTGGGTATTCTATGCGAGGTGTATTTTCAAGACATGGACTGTGCAATTCGTCAGTACGAGGCGCATCAACGGCATTCTAGCATTGCGAACCCGCGAATTAACGCCTGGATAGAAGATTTGCACCAACGCAACAAGCCCCAGCAGTCGGTAGCATCCGGAGACCTACCCCGTGACATCCAATAAATTTGTTCTTCTAGGGACTGCTTGCTTTCTTACGATGTCTCCAGGCGTGCACTGCGATGAACAGCTCGAACAGGAGCCGCTTTCCATCAGGGGGAATCAAGCATTGCCCAAGACACTGTACATCGCACCATGGAAACGATTGGGTGGACCGCTAGGGGGCAGGGAACTCGAGGGTGAAGTCTCCGAGCGCCTAGACCCGGTTGAGCCAGAGCTTTTTCGACGCAGACTAGAACTTCATCGCGAGGGCTTTGTTTTCGAGTAGGAGCGACATAGGGCGTATGACGACTCCCTTTCTTTGCTTCCCGTAACCAGTATGACTGGTCGTGTTAGCTAGGAACGTTCAATGACCTGAAGAGGTACAAGGTGGACGCGGCTTACAGTGCTATCAGATTCTTTCAATCCGGTGGGGTGTTCATGTATCCCATTGTATTTATCCTCGCCATTGGTACTGCCATTATCATCGAGCGGTATGCTTATCTCACCTTAGTCAGTATCAAGAGTAAGCGAGTCTGGAAAAGGGTATTGCCGCTCCTGGAAGACGGCAAGCGGGAAAATGCCTGGCAGCTTGTCATCCGGTCGAATGCGGCCGTGAGCAGGATTCTCAGCTACGGATTGGAGCGGGCGAAGCTGCGCGGGAGTGGTGATGAGGTTCAGATGGCCATGGAGGAGGCCCTGCTGGAATTCGTTCCGAGACTGGAGAAACGTACCCATTATCTCGCCACCTTTGCAAACGTGGCCACGCTGCTGGGCCTTCTGGGGACTATTATGGGTTTGATCGACGCTTTCTCCGCTGTGTCCGCGGCTGATCCGGCAGATAAGGCAAACCTATTATCAGCGAGTATATCCATCGCGATGAACACGACAGCATTCGGCCTGATGGTCGCCATCCCACTACTGCTTGCGCATGCCGTCATGCAGACGAAGACTACGGAACTCGTAGATAGCCTGGAGATGGCAACGGTTAGGCTGAGCAACTTGGTAACCACCGAGAAGGTGTCGGGCAAGGACGTGTCGTGAGCTATCGTGCGCGACGCGTGGCTCTGAGGGGAACGCCCGATGTGGATGTGACAGCATTTCTAAGTCTTATGGTAATGCTTGTCCCATTCCTTCTTATTACGGCGGTATTTTCCCGAATGACAATCCTTGAACTGGAGGCCGGCTCGGACGCCCAAGCGCAACGCTCTGGGGAGAGGGCGGATGAATTGCAAGTGATTGTCAGGAACAGATTCTTCGAGGTGAGCTACGGACAGGAAGCGACCGTGCGCATCGAGAGAACCGAAAGTGGCGGCGAGCTGGATTCACTGGCCGCACTTTTAGGTCGGCTGAAAGCTAATTATCCACAGACTGTGAACGCAACCATCCTTCTCGAGCCGGATGTAACTTATGAGGTGTTAGTTCACGTCATGGATGTGGTCAGACTGCGGCAACATGCGCAGGGACAATCCGTGGAAAGCACTGAGCTGTTTCCGAATATTTCGCTGGGAAGTGCTGAACTGGTTGATAAGGGCACGCATGTAAGAAGATGAAGAAGCACTCCCGACGTCGTGTCAGACGGCTCGAACGCCGCCACGCTAAAGGGAAGCGCCGACCCCTGCTGAATCTCGTTGCACTGATGGACGTCTTCAGTATTCTAGTTTTCTTTTTCCTTATTCACGCGTCGGCCGTAATGGTTAACGCGCGCCCAGATTTCGTCACCCTCCCAGAGTCAACTGCCAGCCAAAGTCCCAGGCACACTGTTGTTGTGACGATAACCCCGAATGCAATATTTTTGCAGGGAGATCACGTTGCTGAAGTGACTTCCGCATTGGCGTCCTCGAAACAGGAAATCGGTGGACTGAAGACAGCCCTTCGAGAAAAGCTGGGGCGAGAAAGCCTTGCGTCGGAGAAGTCGGGTGAGAAACTGAATGAAGTGACTATCATGGGCGACAAGACCATTCCGTTCGAGCTGCTGAAGAAAGTGATGGTGACGTGCAGTCGCGCGGGGTACAGGCGAATCTCGCTGTCGGTTCTTCAGAAATCCTATCAAACGGGATAACGCCATATGCCGGAATATTGCTTGCCAACAAGTTTTTCCTGGTCGGGCTCGCAGGAAGAAGATCGGCGGTTCCGGCGGATTTTCGGGGCTGTTCTGGTGCCGTTCTTCGTCGTTGGCTACATTGTCCCACATCTGTCCGTACCGAGGATCGAAGTCGCTCCAGAAGAGGATCCGCCGCGGCGGATCGTCCGAATCATTGAAGAGCGTGTCGAGCCTGCCGCAGTGATTTCCCCGGCTGCACGGCTGACCACTCGGAAGCCCGGGGCGGCTCCTCGCGCGGCGCGGGATACAGTACCAATTTTGACACCTCGTGCTGAAAAGGAGAGCACGAAGACAGCTGACCGTGCAAGAGCAGCGAGATCCGGGCTATTGGCGGCAAGCAGTACGTTATCCCAGCTGCAGAATGTCTTGCCCACGATTG
>JASJBY010000193.1 GCA_030066245.1 Gammaproteobacteria bacterium | reverse complement strand
CCGCCGGGACACGCCGTGAATACCTCCCTGTAGGCTCGACGGCCGCTATCCCTGCGGCCGACGGTCCCGGCCACTCATGCCGGTACGGCCCTAACCGAACACCAATGCCCAGGGTGGGGAGCATCTTGCGCGCTCTGCAGGAACGGGCCTGAGACCTCGGCACGAAAGCGAAGCAACCGCTGGCCCTCCAAGGCGCGCCGGATACGCCAGTGCCTCAACGGACCGGCCGAAACAGCGTGAGCCGGCCATTGGGTCGGCTCAAAAGCCAGGGTCACCGGTTTATACGCGAAGGCGCGGGAAGCGCGTCCACGGGTTTCTTGCGTCTCGCCACGAGATGGCTGGTCCGAAATACACTCCGGGCTGACCCGGCCGGGGTGTTGGCGTAACGGCGTAGATGGCGAGCGGCGCAAACTCTGGGTAGATTCCTTTGTCCCAGGTGAATAAAGGCTTTCACGCGACCTGCGGCCGACAGCCCGGTCGCAAATCTCGCCGGCAACCCAGGCTCAGTCTCAGGAGGGGCGGCTACCACGATGGCTGATGACAAGGCGCAGAATGTTTTGGGTGAGGTGCTGGAGCTATGCTCTCTAAAACCTCTAACCGGCTTTACCCGCAACGGACAGTGCGAAACCGGCCCGCAGGATTTGGGCTCTCACACCGTGTGCGCGGAGGTTACCCGGGAGTTCCTGGACTACAGCCGATCCAAGGGAAACGACCTGGTCACACCGGTGCCCGCTTTCGGCTTTCCCGGCCTGCGACCCGGTGACCGGTGGTGTTTGTGCGCAGCCCGTTGGCGCGAGGCGCTCGAAGCGGGCTGTGCGCCGCGGGTCGCGCTTCGTTCCACCCATGAGCGCGCGCTCGAGGTCGTCTCCCTGGACGACCTCAAGGCACACGCCCTAGACCTGAGCTGACGTCGTCGGCGGATATCTCCATGACTTGGCGCACACGGTGGCCGCCGCGATCCAAGGCGCCCCGAGGCACAGTGCCCCGGCTTAAGCCTGCGGTATCTTATGGCCGCCCTCTGGCAGCGGCCGCCCTGCTCTGGCCGCTGTTCGGGGTTGCCGAACCAGCGACCGCCCTCGACGGCTGGCCGAGGACATTTGTGCAGGTGGCAGAGTTGCGGCTCGGTCTGCAGGCATCGAGTGCCCCGCAGACCGTCGTGCTCGACGCACGGAAGCGTGGCGCTTACCGGAAAGGACACATTCCGGGGGCCCAGAGCGTCCAGTGGACCCGCTTTCGCGCCGGCTGGCTGCGGAGCGGGCGCCTGCCGGATGATCTGGAGAGCCTGGCCCGGGACTTGGGGCAACTCGGTGTTGACGACCATCGGCGCGTGCTGGTGTGCGGAGGCGCCCGCAATGGATGGGGCGAGGAGGGCCGCATTGCATGGATGATTCGTTATTTAGGCCATCCTGCCGTGGCCATCCTGGACGGCGGATGTGAGGCCTGGCGCGAAGCCGGGCGGCCGTTCACCCGCACCGCGGCACCGCCCCGGGCTGGAACGTTCACGCTGCGATTGAATGAAGACCTCCGCGCCTTCACCCCGGACGTCGTTGCGGCCCTTGCCGACGCCAATGTGCAACTGCTGGATGTCCGAAGTCCGGAGGAATACGCCGGCGCAACCCCGTACTACTCATCACGCGGAGGACATATCCCGACCGCGGTGAACCTGCCCTTCCTGCGTCTTCTGGACGCGCGCGGTCGAGTTCGGAAGGCGCACGAGCTCACAGCGATGCTTCACGCCGTGGGCCTGTCTTCAGATCAGCGCTTCATCGTCTACTGCACCGGCGGTGTGCGCTCCGCCTTTGCGGCAGAGATGCTGCGGGAACTGGGAATCAGTGCAGCGAACTACGACGCATCCTTCTGGGCATGGAGTGCCGACGACTCGCTTCCCGTGACGACGCGCAGCGGTTGAACTGCTGCCGCCAGGGACTCCGTCCGGCAGAGCCTCCAGTGAACTGCAGGGCGCGCCCGGCGTCTCTTCATCAAACCTGTCGTTGCCCCGTGGCCAGAGCTACCGTCGGCTTTATCTGAGTAAGGACCTACATGGAGGGCGTCTTCCGTGATACACGTGGTCTGGTTCAAACGCGATCTGAGAACGCACGACCACCGCCCGCTGGTGGAAGCCGCGCAGCGTGGTCCTGTGCTACCCCTCTATGTTATCGAAGAGGACTACTGGTACTTGCCAGACACGTCTTTGCGGCAATGGCGCTTTACCGCCGAGTGCCTGGCTGAGCTTGATACCGCACTCGAGCGCATGGGACAGCGGCTAATTCTCCTCCGGGGATCGGTGCCCGAAGTGCTGGATGTGCTCCACAGAAGCCACGGGCTAGCGGGGCTTTATTCCCATGAAGAGACCGGCAACGCCTGGACCTATCAACGAGACCTTGCGGTCGCCGCCTGGGCACGAAGCAACAAGGTGCCTTGGCAGCAGTACCCGCCGGCGGGCGTGGTACGGCGCCTAGAGAGCCGCGATCGATGGGCGCGGCACTGGGAGGAGCGCATGGCCGCCCCCCTACTGCGCCCCCCTGACCGGATCACGGGCGTCCGTCAAGACGGCGGCGATCGGGACTGGCTTGCAGCGCCAAGGGGCCATGACCGCAGTCCCTGCCCCGGTCGGCAGACGGGCGGCCGCGCCGCTGGCGTCGCGCTGCTGGAGTCGTTTTTGAGCAGCCGGGGGGAGCGTTATCGATACGCGATATCCAGTCCGCTGACGGCAGCGACCTCGGGATCGCGGCTGAGCCCTTATCTGGCCTACGGAGCCGTCGGCCTCCGGGAAGTCGTGCAGGCGACCCGGCTGCGGCTCTCCAGACTGCAGGGCCCCGCCGACACCCCCTGGCGCAAGTCCCTCGAATCCTTTCAGTCACGTCTCTATTGGCACTGCCATTTCATCCAGAAGCTGGAAGATCAGCCGGACGTGGAACATCGCAATCTGCACCCGGGCTACGACGCCCTGCGGGACGAACACATCGACCCCGAGCGCTTCGAGGCATGGCGTTCCGGCCGCACGGGGTTTCCTTTCGTCGACGCCTGCATGCGGATGCTCTGGGGCGAAGGCTGGCTCAACTTCCGCATGCGCGCCATGCTCGCTGCGTTTTCCAGCTACCATCTGTGGCTGCACTGGCGCGAGCCTGGACTTCATCTGGCACGGCTGTTCGTCGACTACGAGCCGGGTATCCATTACAACCAGCTGCAAATGCAGTCGGGAACGACCGGCATCAACGCCAACCGCATCTACAACCCCGTGAAGCAGTCGCTGGATCAGGATGCGAGCGGAAGCTTCATTCGACGCTGGGTGCCCGAGCTACAAGGGATTGCTGACGAACGTATCCACGAGCCCTGGCGGCTGACGCCCGGCGAGCAACGCAGGCTCGGGGTAGTCATAGGGCGTGACTACCCGGCGCGCATCGTCGACCATCTGCAAGCTGCGAGAGCCGCCCGTGAGCATCTGCGTAGCTTCCGACAGGGCCGCGGGGACCTGCGCATCGAGGCGCAGGCCATTCACGCTCGACACGGCAGTCGGCGCAGAAGCCAGCGCCGTTCGGTAAGGCGCAGAGGAAGTCAGCTCGACCTGCCATTGAGTACGACTTGAGGGCCCGGCACTCGGCAGAGAGCCGGAGCAGGCACAGACATGCCGAGGGGTCGTCGAGGCGCGTTGCGGATGACGGCGGGACGCTGCCAAGTCCCGCCCCAACATGAACAAAACCTTGACAGCGATTAGAATCCTAACTATTGTCTAGGTCATTTTAATACAGTACTTGAGTCGGTACAGGCTCCCATAGAGTTTACATGCCAGACGAGCGGTTAACGATGAACGAAACCTATTTGATAGTCGGTGGGACATCCGGCGTTGGACGTCATGTCGCGGAGGTGATGGCCCAGAGGGACGCTCGCGTTCACATCCTCAGCCGCGGGTCGAAGGAGGTTGCGGACGTGCCCGGAACCGTAACGCATCGCTGCGACGTCGTCGACGAGGCTTCTCCACTACCCCACATCGAAGGCCCGCTTCACGGACTGGCCTATATGCCTGGCACCATTACCCTCAAGCCGTTTCACCTGCTACGCCAACGAAACTTGATGGAGGACCTGCAGGTGAACTATCTTGGCGCCGTCCGCGTGATACAGCACTACCTGAAAAACCTGAAAGAGGCCGAAGAGGCGTCAGTGGTGCTCATGAGCACGGTGGCGGTTCAAACCGGACTTCCATACCACGCGTCCATAGCCGGTGCGAAGGGCGCCGTGGAGGGCCTTACGCGTTCCTTGGCTGCCGAACTTGCACCGGGAATTCGCGTGAATGCTGTCGCGCCGTCGCTGACCGATACGCCACTAGCCTCCACGCTGCTGAACCAGCCGGCAAAACGCCAGACCGCTGCCGAACGGCACCCGTTAAAGCGAGTCGGAATGCCCCAGGAAATCGGCGACCTGGTGAGCTTCCTGTTGACCGGACGAAGCGGCTGGATGACCGGGCAGGTCTTGCACGCAGACGGCGGGCTATCTGCTGTACGACTGCTTTAGAGCAGTGGCTGTCGTCTGAGCTTTTCGCAACATGTAAACCAAAGCACGAGCCAGAGAGAGGTCAACAGGTGGACCAGCGTGTTGGGCCCCTGAGGGGGCAAGAGACGCAGTTGCTGACGAGTCGCGATGCCGGTATTCGTCGTCTGGATGCGTTCGTGCCCAATTTGCGCCGATATGCCGACGATCGGAGCTACGACAGGCCGCTACACAAAAATGTCTCCCAGCTCTCGGTCTACCTGAAGCACCGACTGATATTGGAATCCGAAGCGGTCGGTGCCGCGCTGCGCCACTACCCAATGCGACAGGTCGAAAAGTTCCTCCAAGAGATCATCTGGCGCACCTACTGGAAAGGCTGGCTGGAGTTGCATCCCGGCATATGGGAGCACTATCTCAAGGCGGTCGACGGGGAACAGCATCACATCAGGGGTTCCCGGCGGGCCGACTGGGAGGCGGCGACACGTGGTGAGACGGATATCGATTGCTTCAATCATTGGGCGCAGGAGTTGTTGGATACCGGCTACTTGCACAATCATGCACGGATGTGGTTCGCAAGCATATGGATATTCACCCTACGCCTCCCTTGGTCGCTCGGAGCCGCTTTTTTTCTGAGCCACCTGCACGATGGTGACGCGGCGTCCAACACGCTGTCCTGGCGTTGGGTCGCCGGTCTGCATACACGAGGGAAGCGCTATCTCGCCCTCGCCGGCAACATCAAAGAATTCACGGAGGGACGGTTTGATCCGGCAGACCAGCTGAGCAAAGATGCGCCTGAACCCGTGGAGGAGGCACCGCCGGAAACGGTGCCGTTGACGAGGAGGTTGCCGCCGGACCTTCGGGCCTCAGCCGGGCTGCTGCTAACGGCAGATGACCTTACGCCGGAGATATCCGAGCTTCGGGACGCGCCATTCGCCAGCATAGCTGGCGGCTGGTCGTCCTCGGTAAGCACGCGACTGCGTCTGTCTCCTTCGGTGATAGCCACCGGCCGCGCCGCAACTCGAGATGCTCTCGCTCGGGCCAGCGAACACTTCGGAGCACCCGTAAGGCAGCTCGCGGGAGACAGCTGGGTGGATGCCGTCACTGACTGGGCAGCGTCCAATTCCCTGGAGCGAGTCCTGGTCCTCGAGACGCCTGTCGGGCCGTGGCGAACCGAGCTCAGCCTGGCCCGCGACCGGCTGGCACAGGAAGGGATAGAACTGCAGGTGGTGCGGCGCAGCTGGGACGACTGCTTGTGGCCGTATGCTTCGGCGGGCTACTTCCGATTCAAGCACAAGGCGTGGCCGTATTTGAGCGAGCTGGCCGCAATGCAGCCGTGAAGCTGCACCGGCATGGCAAGGCGAAGGGCAAAAGAGATGTCGAAAGCGGAACAAACGGGAGCACAAGCAAGGCCCGGTCCGATTGACTCAGCAAGGACCACCATGTTTTACGACGGAGGCTGTCCTCTATGCAGCCGCGAGGTCGCCCACTACCGCCGCCTGGACCGCCGGAAGACAGTGAACTGGGCGGATATCCATAACGATCCAGGCACCGTCGCTGCGCTTGGTGTTTCCTACGAAAGTGCCATGGAACGTCTGCACGTACGAGACAGACAGGGAAAAGTGCATACCGGAGCGTGGGCCTTCGCCGCAGTCTGGGACGAGCTTCCCGGCTACCGATGGCTGTCCCGCGCTTTGCGCCGACTTCACCTGCTTCCGGCGTTGGACATAGCCTACTCTCGCTTTGCCAGCTGGCGTTACCGCCGGCGCCGCTGCGACGCGGGCAGCTGCGCCAAGCCTTGAAAACCCTGACCCGGTAGCTGTTCGCCTAAAGTGGAGAGCGCTCGGCCCCGTTTCCGACACCGGCCGTGTATAGCCAACGAGAATGACCTGGCCTCGCGGCTGGCGCCCAAAAACGCGCTGAATAGCGCTAACCCCCACGCATTGAAGCAGAGCGGCCCGAATCTAGTCCTGGTTCGCGCCTGCGCCTTTACACTACGACCAACGGTAACGAAATGACTTGTCGAAATCTGATCATCATTCTTGGCGACCAGCTGAACATCTCCAGCAGCGCGCTGCAAGGCTTCGATAGGAAGCGTGATAAAGTCTGGATGGCGGAATTGCCGGAAGAATCCACCCATGTCTGGTCACACAAGGCGCGCATCGCACTGTTTCTCGCTGCCATGCGCCATTTCCGCGACCAATTGCGGGCGCAACGCTACCGAGTCAGCTATCTGGAGCTCGGGACCCATCCGCACAAGGGATTCATCGACGCGCTCGAGAGCGAGATTACCGCCTCGACGCCGACCCGGCTGGTCGTGACTCAACCTGGAGATTTTCGCGTCCTGGCGACTCTCCGAACGGTGGCGAAGACAGCCGCCGTGCCGCTGGAGGTGAGGGAGGACACCCACTTCCTTCTCACTCTGAACGAGTTCGACGCGTGGTCCACCAAGCGTAAGGCGCCACGGATGGAACACTTCTATCGTTTCATGCGCCAGCGCACAGGCAT
Organism: Gammaproteobacteria bacterium; assembly: GCA_030066245.1. GTDB lineage: Bacteria > Pseudomonadota > Gammaproteobacteria > JAABTG01 > JAABTG01 > JASJBY01. The sequence goes on along the minus strand of JASJBY010000193.1, from coordinate 2,390 downwards.
TCTCATGCAGGACGGGAAACCGTATGGCGGACGCTGGAACTTCGACGCAGAGAACCGGCAGCGCTTCGGTCGTGGCGGGCCCGGAACGCTACCGAAATCACCGGCCTTCAAACCGGACAAGATCACTCGTCAAGTGTTGCGAACGGTGGAGCAGGAGTTTCCCGAGCATCCGGGGTCGCTTGCGCACTTCGACTGGCCGGTCACGCCCGCCGACGCGGAACGGGCGCTGGAGGATTTCGTTGCAAATCGGCTTGCAGACTTCGGGCCTGTGCAAGACGCCATGTGGACAGGCGAGCCTTTTCTTTTTCATTCTCGGCTGGCGGCCGCGATGAACTTGAAGCTGCTCGACCCCCGCTACGTCGTAGCAAGGGCCGAGGAAGCCCTGAAGGAGAAAGGCGCACCCATCGCATCCGTGGAAGGCTTCGTGCGGCAAATTCTGGGATGGCGGGAGTACGTTCGCGGGCTGTATTGGCAGCATATGCCCGGGTATCTGCGTTTAAACGCATTGCAGGCCGAAGTGCCTCTGCCGTCACTCTATTGGAGCGGCGAGACGGACATGCGGTGCATGAAAGAAGCCGTGGGACAGACACTGGAGTATGGGTACGCACACCACATCCAACGACTTATGGTGACGGGACTCTTCGCCCTGCTGCTCGGCGTCCGCCCTCAGCATGTTCACCAGTGGTATCTGGCCGTGTACGTGGACGCCGTGGAATGGGTTGAGGTACCCAATACGCTGGGCATGTCACAGTATGCGGACGACGGAATCCTGGCGTCGAAGCCGTATTCAGCGACGGGAAAGTATATTCAGCGGATGAGCAATTATTGTGCAGGATGCCGGTTTAACCCCGCTGAGGCCACCGGTGAAAACGCCTGCCCTTTCACTACGCTTTATTGGGACTTCCTCATGCGCCATGATGCCAAGTTCGCCGACCACCCAAGGGCAGGGCTGCAATGGCGTAACCTTAAGCGGCTTTCGGCCAGCAGACGCTCGGCAATCAGACGACAGGCGAATAAGGTAAAAGAAAGGATGAGGTAAGTTTAGACGGTGTTCTCAAATATTGATTAGAAGTCAGCCGCGGTCGCGCTGCTAAAAACTTTTCTCTCCCCTGGCGCCATCCCTGGCGCCCTGATACTTATCCCTCAACGTGATAGAGCATGCCGCTCGTTTGCAAAGCCATCCCGGCGGTCATTTCAGCCGGCACCCGACCTGTCTCTCAGCCGTCGTCGCCCATCTGAAAATGCTCGGCAACGGGCTGGTTCGACAGGCGCGGAGGAACCGAGACCGGACGTTTTTCCGGGCGTGCGGGCCCTTGGCTGGTGCTATTATCATCGCTGTCGTCAGCGGCCTCCGGCACAGGCTGTCCCTGCATGATGGCGTCGATTTGATCGCTCGAAATGGTTTCAAAGCGGATCAGCGCTTCGGCCATGGCATGCAGCTTATCCATGTTTTCCACTAGCAGCTGCTTGGCTCGCTCGTAGTTTCGCTCGATTATGGCACGAACCTCCGCGTCGATCTGCTCGGCCGTGTCTGGTGCCATACTTTTCGGTTGTGCGATGCTCCGCCCGAGAAAGACTTCTCCTTCCTCTTCCTCGTAGGAGAGTGGTCCGAGTTTGTCTGAGAGACCCCACTTAGTCACCATTTCCCGGGCGATTGCCGTAGCTCTTTGAATATCGTTTTGAGCGCCGGTGGTCACGGAGTCGGCGCCGAATATCAAGAGCTCGGCAAGACGCCCGCCGAACAGACTGGAGATTTGACTCTCCAGTCGTCGCTTGCTCGCGCTGTATCGATCCTGCTCGGGCAGGAAGAGCGTAACGCCCAACGCGCGGCCGCGTGGGATGATGGTGACCTTGTGGACAGGGTCATGCTCTGGGACCAGCCGTCCCACAATAGCATGTCCGGCCTCGTGGTAGGCGGTTAGGCGCTTGTCTTCTGCGCTCATGGCCATGCTTCGGCGCTCGGCACCCATCATGATCTTATCCTTGGCCTTCTCGAACAGGTCCATGTTCACCCGGGACTCGTTTGCCCGTGCAGCTAGCAGTGCGGCCTCGTTTACCAGGTTGGCCAAATCAGCCCCCGAGAAGCCGGGCGTTCCGCGTGCAATGATGCGTGCGTCGACATCCTCGGAAAGAACCACCTTCCGCATGTGAACCTTCAAAATCTGCTCGCGACCGAGCACGTCCGGCAAGCCGACAACCACCTGCCGGTCAAAGCGGCCAGGACGCAGCAAGGCCGGGTCCAAAACGTCAGGTCGGTTGGTCGCGGCGATGATGATCACACCTTCGTTGCCGGAAAAACCGTCCATCTCCACCAGCAGCTGATTCAGCGTCTGCTCGCGCTCGTCATGACCGCCGCCGAGACCCGCGCCGCGGCGTCGTCCAACCGCGTC
>JASJBY010000192.1 GCA_030066245.1 Gammaproteobacteria bacterium | reverse complement strand
GCGTCAACTTTCATGCCCCAGTCGGTCTCAGCACCGAAAGCGAGCCGTCGGCAGGCGAAGTGGCCGCTCTTATTCGCCAGATGCGGGATGAGGGCATCCGCGTATTATTCGTCGAGAACGTCACCGACCCTCGTCTGGTGCAGCAACTCGCGCGTGAAGCCGACGCCGTCATCGGCGGTACGCTCTACTCAGACTCGCTTTCCGGTTCCAACGGACCGGCGTCGACCTATCTCGACATGTTCCGCCACAACGCGAACGAAATCGTCAAGGCCTTCACGACCTGAGCGGAGGCCGCCGTGCGGCGCGCCAATCAGGGAACCAGGCAGCAACCACCGAGAAATCTACCGAGCCTGATGCGACCAGCGCGCTGAATGACCACCCAGCAACCGCCCCGACGGCTCGCTGTGAACGAGAAGTCCGGTGCTATCCCGGCCTTCGAGATACTGCTCTTGAAGGCGTACTTGCGCGTTCGGATTTCCTGTGCGCCTTGGCCGAATGCCCGAGTGGATGTTGTAGATGATGTGCGTCTCGTAGAGCAGCCGACCGGACGCGAATGCGATAGAATAGGGGAGGCAGCCAGGTCGTAAGCCGGGAGTCGAGTAGATTGTCCACCGAGTGCCGAGTTTGTCGGTACGAGTGTAAGAATTCGGCGTGCATCTTCGTCTTCATGAGCGGAGCTCCGGTTGGAGCGCTATCTGGAGAGAAACATGCAAAGTTCTTGTAAGTGTCCATGTCAACAGTGCGGACCCTCGTGCTCGTGTTCGTGCTCAGATCCAAGGGACGGCGGCTGTTGCTGCGGGGCGACCTGCACCTGTGGCGAGGCGTGCCCGTGTGACGCCGAATGCGGATGTCCTTCAGCAAAGAAAGCGGGCTGAAGTACGAACCATGACCGGAGCAGCTACAGTTCCGTCCAGGACAAAACTCATCGCCAGCGTGCTCCGCGAGCACGCTGGCCAGTTCCGGTCCTTCGTTGCGGCTCGGCTACCCTCAGCCGACGTCGACGACGTTCTGCAAACGGCGGCCGTGCGAGCGTTGGAGCGAGCCAAATCTCTGAAAGACCCTGACCGCGTATTGCCCTGGCTCTACCGTGTGCACCGCAACGTCATTGCCGACACGTTGCGGAATCGAGCGAGGCGCCAGCGCACTCTGGACGATATGGATGCAGCATCTGAGGTAGATGCGCCCGAGGAGCTATGCGGTTGCAGTCTAGTCCAGGCCCGGCGGCTTCAGCCCAGCTACGCCGCCGTGCTGGCTCTCGTTGATGCAGGCGATGCCACAATTGCTGATGCCGCGGCGCATCTCGGCATCTCGGTGAATAACGCCAGCGTGCGTCTCCACCGGGCTCGCAAGGCTCTGCGCAAGGCTATGCGAGAGCATTGCGGCGTGGAGTCGCCGCGCGACTGCCTTGACTGTCGATGCGTTGTGGATGGCTGCTGCGCCGCCTGATACCCCGGGGACGTTGCTCTAGCAGCCGTGTTCGGCACCGGCATGTAGAGGTTCTTGAACTGGTTCTATTATCGGACCTGTCTACAGGGCCGAAGGATACCAGCATGAGCACCACCAAGTTCTCCGAAGACGTGATTCCGCTGACCGACCTGAAGGTCAATCCCGGCCGCGTCGTCAAGCACGCAACAGACGCGCACCGGCCTGTGTTGCTCACCAGTCGCGGCCGGGGCGTGGCCGTGGTGCAATCGGTGAATGACTACGAGTCGGCCGAGGAGGAACGGGCGTTCATGCGCGTGGTCGTTGCCGGCCTCGCCGACGTCGAGGCCGGCCGAGAGCTGTCGCTCGCAGACGCCAAGGCTCGGCTCGGCTTGAAGTAACAGCATGGCGAAGGTCGCCATCCGGATTGCCGAATCTGCAGTGGCCGATCTGGAGTCGATACGGACCTGGTACGCCGAACAGGACGTGCCCTAGGTGGGCGAGCGCTTGATCGAGGAAATCGTCGCGAGCATCGAGGCACTCGCCGAACATCCGGACATGGGGCGGATCGTCCCCGAGTTCGACCAGCCCTTTCTGCGCGAGCTGATCCGGCCGCTGTTTCGCATCGTCTATCGGCGTGACCCGAAGCACGTGCGTGTCGTTCGAGTCTGGCGCAGCGAGCGCCTGCTCGACGTGCCGGACGAAGACACGCCCTGACGTGCCGTCTTCGCGGATTATTACACTATAGTCATCGCCCGTCGGCCGCGCTATGCCACCGGATTCATGGCCTCAACGGTGGAAGAACGTCTCCAAGACATGCCGGTGAAATTCAATCTATTGGGAGCAAAAACAGTCAGATGCAGATGCTGAGTTCTTCGGGCCCGCGCTGATCCAACCTTAGCAAGGTCTCGTCTGCAGTCCTGCCTAGCGTCCATACATGCGCGCTAGCTCCAATGCCGACTTATCGTCGAAGAACACGCCGTACCGAGACGGCAGTCTCGCTTTCAGGAAGCTTCCAGGCTCTCCGCTGCCGTTGGTTGGTCGCGGGTGCAGGTTCTTAGTGGCTGAAGCCAAGAACCTCTGCTAGCTTCGTTCGGGAAACGGAATGTTATATTATTGCATTTTATCCTTCGTAAGTGATGAGACACCCGCACGTAGACTAGCCATGCTGGAGACTGTAACCAATCCTGAGCTGAAGACCGGGGTGCGGTACGCGTCGCCCCATGTCATCGGCGACCGCCGCCAAGAGGTCGTGTTCATTGGCCAGAATCTGGAACCCGAGCAAACCCGCGAAATCCTCGATCGCTGCCTCCTAAGCGACGAGGGGATGGCCGTGGGACCAGCTGTCCGGGGGACGCTGGACGAGCCGTTTCCCAGGTGGTTCGCCGAGAAGAACGAGGACTGATCTCATGGTCGAAGAAACCGAACGCTACGCCGCGGAGCTGATTCCCAGCGACTACGCCAGCTGGCGCTACTGCATCGAGGTGAAGTGCGGTCTGGCGCTGACACCCGATTACTTGCAGGCGCGTATCTCTGTCCTCGGTGATCGGGGCCACGAGGAGACCCAACGCTTCGCGCGGCTCTACGGCGACGCACACCTGAATCGGATATTGGCCTGGTTTCGACAGGCCGCCGCCGAGACCTGATCCGGGAACAGGCCCCGGCATTCCATCCACTGAAACGGTGACCATGCGATGCAACACAAGGAGCAAGCGCGGCACACGCGCCGCCCAGGTTCCTCCGAAGCGGGACCTCCTATCGACGACGACTACATGGGCCCGCGCCAATTGGCCTACTTCAAGCAAAAGCTCCTGGACTGGCAATCAGCTTTACTTGCCGAGGCCGACGCGACTCTCGCTGAGCTGCGTGACGACAGCCATCATGAGGTCGGCGATGAGGTGGACCGCGCCAGCCGCGAGGTCGCCCAGACCCTGGAGCTGCGCACGCGCGACCGCCACCGAAAGCTCCTGGGTAAGATTGACGCCGCCATGGCTCGCATCGACGACGGCAGCTATGGCTGGTGCGAGGAAACCGGAGAGCCGATCGGCCTGGCGCGGCTCGAAGCCCGCCCCGTCGCGACGCTCTGCGTGGAAGCCCAGGAGCGGCGCGAGATGCGCGAGCGGCAGGCAGATGCGGTCCGCCGCGGAAGTTGAGCATGGTCCCTTTCCCCTGGGTCTCGAGTGACTTGGGTGCCGAGAACAGGCAGCGCTTCGACATAACATCCCAGATGTCCTGGGCAACCACGCCGACTGATGGCCGCCGACTCGCGTCGGTCAGCCACTTAACAGCGGCCTGGTCGCAAAAGAGGTACTCAGCAACAACAGCCCGAACAGCAGCAGCAGCGCACCACCGAGCACACCCACACCGCCGCCGGCCAGGGCCCAGAGTGGCGACCGGTGCGCAACGACTGCACCCGCCCACTCGCGGGCCTTCGTGGCCAGAATCGCCAGCGTGACAATGGTGATCGCCGTGCCCAACGACATCGCCAGCACGGCCAAAGCGCCGTGCCAGGCCAGGTCCATCACAGAGGCCAGTATCAGCACCAGAACGGCACCACTGCACGGCCGAAGCCCGATGGCCAACACGACACCGGCGGCGGCGCGGCGACTGCCGGCCGTATCGATCTCAGCCACACTTGGCACGTGCTTACAGCCACAACTCTCGCCGTGGCTGTGACTGGTATGGTCGTGATGGGCGCGCCGCCACCGTTGAACGCCATTGACGACGCTGACTGCCGCGCGCGCCAGCACATACAGCCCGACGATGACTAGCAGGCCAAAACTGATCCGCGTCGCCCACAATGAGGCCATTTGCGTCTCCCGCGGCAGCCAACCAGCGAAGCCAATCAGGCCATACACCAACAGCAACGCCGTGACACCCTGCAGCAGCGCAGCAACGGCGCCCATCGCAACACCGCGGTATAGCTGCTGTCTGTGGGTCAACAGGTACGTGGTCAACACGGCCTTGCCATGACCCGGCCCTGCCGCATGAAATACGCCGTAGAGAAAGCTCATCAGCACCAAGGCCCAGCCGACGCCATCCTTGCCACGCAGCTCTCGTAACTCCCTCGTCAGCTTGCGGTGGAACTCGCGCTGCTTTGACCAGACCCAGGCCGCGGCTTGGTCCCAGATGGCAACGGCACGCCTGGCATCAACGTGATTACCTTCCGAGGACTGCTCGGTGTCGGGCCGCTCACCGGGTAGTAAAGTTGTCGCATGCAACTCGGCCGAGAAGACAATGGCACCCATCCACGTGAGGAAAATGAACAAGGACAAACTCACTCGCATCGACTGGTCGCCTTTTCCGTAAACTGGATGCCGAGTTCATCGGCACCGCCTTCTTTGATGCTAAGCGAGGCGGCGTAGGGCACCGGCGCCGCGTCCGGCTTGGCCGCTTCGATGTGATATCGACAATCCGAGGAACCGTCTTTAAGCACGATCGCCGGTCCTTCTCGGCGTGTGCTATTTCGAAATGGGTCGCCGATGCGGTTTAGCAGATTGGGTTGATAGCCAGTCGCGCGCGGCGAGGCAAATGGCGTCAGGGCCAGCACTGCATGATGGGTCGCGGTTTGGTGCATGATAAATCAGGGATCGTTAATTGCAAAAATGTAATGTTATAGCATATCTTACTGCGATATCATCGCAAGCGCTTCATAAAGCCCTGGGAACGCGCGCTGGGCATTCCGGGCGGGCTTCAACGCCAAGCGCCGGAGAGTATCGATAAAGAGTTCGCTACCAGGTGCCGCGCTTGCGGCGATATCCGCTGCCCCCCAATCCGCTCGCCCCACCAACATGGCTGAAGTGAGGCGCAGGAGCGACAAGAGACGATAGCGATGTCGGCGCGGTCGGAAGTAGCTCAGCGCTGAGTTGTCGTTTACAGACGAGAGATTCGTCGAAAAATGCAACCGGTATATCGGCTGCGCCCTGCCGGACGGTCTTCTTACCGGGGTTCGCCGCCTGCCCAAAGGCGCACTCGGCCGTCTGACTGCGACCCGGCAAAGCACCGATGTGTCGTTCCATAGTCCGGGCAACCTGGCACGGGCAGTTCCACGATTGATTAGATACATGCGACTCAACTTCAAGGACCATTGATCGTGAAGAAATCCTCCACCATGTCGCCGGTGACCGGCACACCGTTCATCGAGTCAGCCCCGATCAAGGACCGACGCAGCCTCAGTGCCTCGCTGCGGGGTGGTTTCCACCCTGTCTCAGGGGATACGGCATCGTTCAGCAAAGCACCGATCGATACCCCCGGAGTGCCCGAGACCGCCGTCTGTGCGCCAGCGACGCTGCGCCTCGCCGAGGGTCTTTTCGAACGCTGGAACGAGGCGCTCAGAAGCGGCAATGCCCAACGAGTCAGCCGGTGCTATGCAGAAGATGCGGTTTTGCTCCCCACGGTCTCCAACGTCCCTCGGCTCTCCCGCAGCGAGATTCAGGACTATTTCGAGCACTTTCTTCAGAAAAAGCCGCTTGGCAAGGTCAATCAACGCAACGTAAAACTCGGCTGCAACAAGATCACCGATGCCGGCGTCTACACCTTTCGAATCATTGATGCCGGCAAAACTGAGTATGTTCCGGCGCGCTACACCTTTGTGTATGAGAACCGCGACGGAGAATGGCTCATCGCTCACCACCACTCGTCTTTAATGCCATGACCAATCAGCTCGATCGCCTGGCGGAGCCGGCTTCCACGCTGATTCCTGTTTGATTAGAAAACTATCCATGCTGACCTGCCGCAGCTTCCCGCCGCTGCCAGCGAGTTTTCCGAGGGCTTTGCCGGCACCAACAATGCGTTGGTGCGTGGGTAAAAGCAAATCCAGAACCAGCTCTTCGGCATGCAGGTCAGCTACTCGCAGGTGGCCTGCACCATGAGTGACGCGGACATTGGCCAACAAGCTCGGGTTCTTCGCCATGCCGACCTGCTGGTGCACGGCGGAACGGTCCGCACGCCCAATGGCGACGAGCGCATCGACCTGGCCTGCGCGGATGGCCGCATTGTCGCGCTGGGCGATCTGGAAGGCATCTGGAGCGACGAGACCACGCTCGAAGAGCACCGCGGCGCGGCTTGAGGCGCCGCGGCGATTTCACAGGACATCTGGGTGTGGCAATTGACTGACAGCGGCTTAGGCGCCGAAATCACATCTACTATTCGCTGTAGATTCCCGCCCGACCTGGGCTACACGAGCTGTCAGTCCGAGCAGCATCCCTCATACACGCAACGGCAATCGGCGCACTCGCGCAAATTCGTTACGCCGCAGTGTTCCCGCATGGTGTTCCGGAGCTTCTCTCTCGCGCGATGCAGGCGAACCGCAGCGTTGTTTGCCGAAATGCCGAGAATACGAGCCGCTTCCGCAAGTGAGGCGTCGCCGACGTCTACCAGCATTAGGATCGAGGCATAAGCGGCCGGTTCGATGCGTCGCGCCTGACTGACACTACAGGCACAGAGGTCCTGGGAATCGTGTTGGACGGGCACCTCCGGCACGGAGGCAGCGTCATCCACCAAACGCTGTCGACTCGCCTGCTTGCGCATCTCGTCCGTCACGATGTTTCGGTGCAGGCGATAGAGCCATGGCAACACCCGATCCGGATCCTGCAGCGATTCGGCCTTCTCGAAAGCCCGTATTGCAGCCGTTTGGAGAACATCGTCCACTTCGGCTGATGGGACGCGAGCGCGAACGAAGGCCTCAAGCTCGTTGCCGTAGGCATGCAGGGCCTCGGCCACGAGTTCCGCCTTCTGTTCACGTCCGCTTGGGTTCGCCATGGGCCTTGGGCTCGGTTTAGTATTTTGCACCTGGACAGTTGCATGCGGGCCCGCAGGCGCAAGTGGAACCGCAGGTGCAGGTTTCACCGCAGCAGCACTTGTCTTGAGTCGGCTCTTGATGGCTGCACGAGCAAGTGGTTGTGCAATTGTCGCATTGGCACTCTTGCGTCTCGGTCATTGGGATTTCCTCAGGTTCGGGAGTCCCGAATCGGGGCTCCTCGTCAGCCGTATAGACGCAAGGCGCTAAAAAAACCTTACACTTCCGTTAGCAGTTTTTCAATTGATTGAGAGGCGTAGAGTGAAGGAAAAGACAAAGATGATACTGTTGATACTGGGTGCCGTAGTCTTGGCAGCTGTATTGTTAATGTTCGGTGTTGGAAAGTTCATGGATCCAGCTAAATGGATAGAAAAGTTCACTGTCTGGGGCTTGCCAGAATGGTTCGTACCGGTATCTGGGGCGCTAGAGATAGCCGGCGCAGTCGGGCTGCTGATCCTGGTGCTGCGTGGCCTTGCCGGTCTGGGCCTGGCACTGTTCGTGGTGGGCGCAGCGGCGACGCATGTAGTACACGCCGAGATCATGATGATCGTCGTCGCCAGCGCCATTCTGGTTGGCAGCGCGGCAGTGGGGTGGTTCCGTATACCCGAAACCATGGCTTTCTTGCGTCGTGGTGATGCTGGCCCGGACTGAGCTCTGCTCGTTCAAATTCAGCGGTTGCAGTGCCATGGAATTATGATGGCAAACTGTGAGTCCCGATCGCGCCTTTGGAAGATAATAGTGATGGAGTCGACTGTGCGGTCGGATGTTCTGTCACGTTGAAGTGGACAATACGCCGTTGGTCACGCGCCAGCGCAAGGAACACGAAAAGCACTTTGAAGGTCACCGTTGGCACGACAAAAGAGTCTACAGCGACCAAGTCTTTCGCACGCTGCTCGAGAAATGTCCGCCAGGTCGAAGAGGGCGGTCTAGGTGCGCGGGGTGGTTTGTACTTCTCAACGGTTGATTTCGCGACTTCGATGCCGAGCTTCTGAAGTTCGGCGACAATGCGCGGTGAGCCCCAGGTGGGATTTGCTTGCCACATTCGTCGGATGAGCCTGCGTAGCTCTGGCGCGACTTGGGGCCGACCCGGCCGGTTACCTTGACTCAGTGCCCGCCAGTAGTCCCGAAATCTCTTCTGCTGCCACAGCGTGACCGTTCGTGGTTGGGCGAAAAACAGGGCCCCGCGCCACTGTGACCACAACCGCGATGACGGACCAGAGCAGTCGGTCAGCCACTCCAATGCGAGGTTTCTGGCCCTTCAGCCGATAGGTAGAGAGCTGATGACGCAGGGCAGCAATTTCCAGCTGCAGTGACAGCCGCAACCGGAAGGTCGCGGTAAGCAACGAAGACAGGAAGCAGAGGACGCGCGCCATGAACATGAGGGTGCCCAATGGCTGGGGAAATTTCAAAGGCCTGCAAGGCTTATACGACGTCGACCTGAAGGGTTGTGTGTTGTGCCAGGATATCGAAGTCCGCATGCATGTGGAGGATTGGTACATTACCGCGAATGGCAACGGCAGCGATCAGGCAATCGATGAGCTTGCGCACCGTGTGGCCCCGTTGGCGACAGGTTCGGTAGAGTGCCGCCGCTGCTTCATAGTCCACCGATTCCATACGAAGGTTTGACGCTCGGGCGAGCAGCCGGCGCAGTTGCTGAAGATGTTGCTCGTTACGGGCACCGGCGAGCACTTCCATACGAACAGCATCGCACGTGGCGATCTCGACGGCCAACAGTTCGTCCACTCGCTGACAGATGGGAGAACCCGTATCGCGCAGAAACTCGACCCAAGCGGAAGTGTCGATGAGAATCACGAGTTTCGATGGGCGCGCATCTCATCAAGTTCGCCAATCCAACCCGCGCCCCGTAGCTTTCGAGCCTCATCCAGTCCCAGCGGCTCCGCAGCCAGTGTTCTTAGTGCAAAGTTGATCGCATCCCGTTTTGTGGCCAACTGGTACCGGCGCATCACGGTTGCGCAGGCTTCGTCGTCAATATCTACGTTTGTGCGTGACATGCACGAACAATACACCATATCGCTTCAGGCAGGCAAGATGCGCGCTTCGAAGGCTGTGAGGATGGGTGGCCGTTGCTCGAATCGAGAGCAACGGTAGACATGATCTGGACGCGATACGTATTTAAGTTACTGAACTTATTGAAAACACCGAGGGTTCGAATCCCTCCCTCTCCGCCACATATAAGCCGTTGTTTGGATTATATTATTCGGT
>JASJBY010000191.1 GCA_030066245.1 Gammaproteobacteria bacterium | reverse complement strand
AACAACACTTCGTTCATGTCTTGCTCTTCCCCCCCATCCGACCGCTTTCATATGTTGCTTTTCTCACCCCTCAAACCACCAGGCGGCATGGCCCCGATTGCGGCAACAAGCCTGGCAGCCGAGACCCACGCGTCACCGTCGGTAGTTGACCGAGCACCCGCCGGACCGCGACCGCCGTCTAGGTGAGCTGTCGCCTGCATCTCTGCTGCCATCAGACCCAGCACCAGCACAGCTGAGAGCATGCTCAACACCGCAACGACGATCGTGGCGCCGACGAGACTCATCGCTTTCCTCCCTGTTCATCAGAGCCAGAACGTTAAGCACAAAATCTAACATAGATTGTGAAATATTTTAAATCAAGTAAATATTGCAAGTAGTTAATAAAAAACTTTTTAATAACTGTCTCCCGCCAAAGACCAGCGGCGCCCCGCCTCGCTATTCGTTTCCGGCCGTTGCGGCATCAGCCGGTGATAGAGTCGGCCGCAGGAGGGTATTGACGGCGTCTCCCGCGGGCGCACGCAATCAGGGGCGGACAGCTTGGTACGCACGGCCGATGAGGACGGCGTTTCGGCCGGCTGCCTGGGAGAGGCACTCTGACGACTCCCGCCCGCCCTCAACTCCCGCAAAGACTGAAGACTTGGACCATTTCCAAATACCGGGCACGGGCCTGCTCGAGGATAGGCCCTGCCTGCACGTCGCCTTCGTCGATGGGCAATGCGTCCCAGACGACCGGGTCCACGCGGGCGCTATCAGCCGGCGCTTCACAAAAGCCGCCCAGACCCGAGGTATTCGCGAGTATATTTGCGAAATGCACGATGCAGGCCTCCGGTCGACTCTCGTCGACCAGCGACGGCTGGTGGTGAAATCGCACGATCTGTTGGAGTTGCTCGGGGAAATTCCACAGCTCCATGAGCAGGCCACCCAGATCCGCATGGGAGAAGCCTAGCTCCTCGAGCTCCCGCGCGTGGAGAGCCTCCTCGTCGCCCTCTGCCATCAGCAATAGCTGCCGGGACACTTCCGGCACGCGATGGTAGAGGAGCAGGCTGCCCACGTCATGGAGCAGACCAGCGACAAACAAGCGCTCGGGATGCAGCACGTGACAGAGTTTCGCCAGCTCCTGGGCAATGACAGCACAATAAATGCTGTGAGCCCAGAAAGTGTTCACATTCACTATCCGGTTGTCGATCTTCGAAAAGGTCTTCACGGCAGAGACGGCGAGAACCAGATGTTTCAGCTCCCTCAGGCCGATCACCGTGACGGCCCTTGCGACGGTGTCGACGCGAGCCGCGTAACCGAAGTACGAGCTATTCGCCAGCTTGAGCAGCCTGGCGGTCAAGTTGGGATCGCGGTTAATGACTTTCTCGAAGTCCCGCGCAGCAGTGCGTTGGGAATGCGCAAGCTCGGTGACCTTTGTGCAGACTGCCGGTGGCGAAACCAGCCAGGAAAGCTCGCTGACGAGACCGGAGGCCGTCTCGAAGGAACGAAGAGCATCGGGTTTGGGAGGGAGGGCCGTCATGACATGGTAGATCGCGGAAATGATTCTGTCTGAGATGCTCGGCCAGGCATTGTCGTTGTAGCGGGGATGCCGCCCGTCGGCGCCGGGCTCTGGGCGACCTGCCACGCGCCGCCCGACAGAGTCTCGGGATATGCCGGGTGATCGGCGCAGCCGGTCGAACCTTTAGTCCAGCGTGATTCCGGCGCCGGACCCTAAATGTATGATCGCGAACGCCGATAACTTGGGCAGCCTGAGTCGATGCGACCTTGCGCTCAGATCCGTTTTCTTTCAATTCGATGACAGGACCAGTCGATGGAAACATTCACATGCGTGCGACACAAAGGGTGTCTGCAATTGACGACGTTGGCTTGTGGACGCTTGTATCAGCGGGCCGAGGCAGAAGACGCAAAAAGGCTGGAGCCGCTCGGCCCCTGTCGCGGCTGCGCAACCGGTGAACAGAACGCCCGGGACCATCAGGTTGCCAAGCCCCGGATCCTCCGGCGCGAGTACGTCGACTCCCTGTTTTGAAGGAGCCGCGCAGTCCGCAAAAAAAATTAAAGCTTTGGCGAACGCGGCCGATATGTCTCATCGAGAGCAGCTACAGATGGTAAGTAGCATCTTCTTCTGACTCTCCTCCTATGTGGTGATGGTAATTTAGCCCCGCTTCGGCGGGGCTTTTGTTTTTTGCTTCTTGCGACCGGCGCGGGCAACTGGCTTTCGCATCACCCAGACCGCTAGAACGGCCAAAGGCTCCAGCCCCGCTCCAGTTCGTCCTCGCAGCGGTCAAGCTGCGAACGGTAGCGTCTGGCGTTGCCCTCGACCTTGTGGGCGGTCTTGACCAGCCACTTTTTCTTCTTGTAGGTCTTGCGTTTGTACCCGCCGTGGCCCTCATGGTAGGCAAGATACTGGTTGTAGGCGTCCCATCTGGAAATACCCAGCATGCGATGACTGGTATCGCAGTACCAGCCAATGAAGTCCACCGCATCGTTGAAGTCGTCCCGGTCCGCCCACCGGTTCCCCGTCTTTTCCCGGTACCAATCCCAGGTCGAGTCCTTGCTCTGGGCATAGCCATAGGCGGAAGACGGACGCGTCCAGGGAATCACGCCCATTAAACGCCGCCTGGGTGGTTTGGCGTCGTGCTGAAAGCGGGACTCCTGGTGAATAATGGCGAGCTGCACGTGTACCGGCACTCCCCACTTCTCGTAGGCATCCTTTGCGCTGTCGTACCAACCATCCTTTTCTTCGAAGATCTCGCAGGCGTCGCCCATATTCTGAGGCGGTGCTGTGGCACATGCCGTCGTGAGCAAGACGGCCGCGATGGACGCCAGCCGGCACGCCTGGTGGCTGAATCGCTCAGCCGTCGGAGGCAAGGTCCTGCACCACATGGCCCAGGCCCTCGACCACGCGGGCGAGGTGCCCAAAATCCAGCTTGTCCGGGGTATCGGTCGCGGCATGGTAGTGCTCGTAACGGAACGGGGCAGTGTCGGTGATCATGATAGCGGCATAGCCCTCGGTCCAGAAGGAGGCATGGTCCGACCAGCCTATTCCCGTAATCCACGCCGGCGCCGCAACACCCTCGGAGGGGAAAGCCGCGTTGCGGCGAAAGCTGCTGATGGCACGTCGCACCAGGTGACGGGAAGAGAGGTTGCCCACGAAGCCGATGAAATCACCCCGGTCGGGATAGAAATAACGGAATGGAAACGGATACCGCTGGCTGCCCGGCTCCCGGGTGTAATAGCCTAGCGTCTCCAAGGACAGCATGGCAACGATGTTCTCGCCTCGCGCTCGTGCCCGTTTGGCATAGGCAACACTGCCCATGGTGCTGGTCTGGAAGAAGGGTGGCTCCTCGTTAACGAAAGCGACAAACCGCACCGTGCGCGCGAAGCGTCGGGCTGCCGTCATGCGGGCGAGCTCCAGCAGGGCAGCCACACCCGAGGCATTATCGTTGGCGCCGGGACTACCGTGCACGGAGTCATAATGGGCGCCCACCAGGAGGATCTCATCGCCAAGAGCACCGCCCTGAATCTGGGTCTCCAGGTTGCTCACGCTCAAGCCCTGGACCGGGACCGGCTGTGTCGCAACGGCATAGCCGGATCGCTCCAGATACCCCCGGATGTACCGCGCCGCCGCTTCCAGTCCCTCCACACGCCGAATGCTCCGCTCGCCGATGCGCGTTGCCAGCTGTAGGACATGCTCCTGCAGCCGACCCTGCAGTTCCCCAGCGGAGGCCGACAATGGCTCAAGGGGACCGCGATGGCTGGAGCCGGGCATCACAACGACATACGACAGCCCGCCAAAAAGCAGCAGCAGAAGCAGCAGCCAGCGCAACGCCAGGCGCTGCCAACCGCGGCGATTGCCCGGCGTGAAGGGAAGTTGCGGCCGGCGGATACTCATCAACCCACGCTCCGCAGGGCTGGCAGACTCTCGGGCTTGACCCACACGTGGTGCATCCGCCGTGCAACCGGACGCTGCCAAGTGTCCACATGGCATCTGCCGATGGGGCGAGTGCTCCTATCTCTGCGAAACGGGTGCGAACCAGCGATCACCCGCTTCAACGCCGCGGACGCAAGACCCTGCCGGCGCGCACCAGCCTGCGGGGCACCTCGAAGCGGCGGTGCGGCAGCAGGCCAAAGCGGGCCTGTGTTGCTGCCGATCATGACCGCTTTGCCGCAACCGTAGCGTCCTTCCAGCGACCGCCGCCTGGCACTACGTACGTCGGACAGCATAGGCGCGGTAGCGTTGCAGACTTGTCAAAGCCCGTCTCAGATGCGTGCAGCTGGTCGAGACCGTGTGCGCGAGTCTCGCCTGGCCTGGTTACCGAGGCGTTGCCAGAGCCACCCTACCTGCAGCCGGGTGAGCAGAACGGCGGCGGGCAGTGTACCCAGGAACATCATGGTCCAGAACAGGTAGTCCGCCCACGTGGCGGTGTCATCGTCCACGGTGCCCATGGCACCATAGCAAACAACCGTGAGCATGAGCACGGTCAACGGACCCAGCACCCACGAGAATCCCGTCATGAGCATAACTCTCCAGTCCCTGGACCACGTTCCCCTGCCATGAGGGTACGGAGAGTGCTTGACGGGATCTGTCCGGTAAGGCATGACGCAGGCGTGACTTATTCACCTTGGTTTTTCGAATGAAAGGCTATGAGCACGGCTCTGGCGGATGACGCAGCCGTGCAGGCAACCGGGACGGAGAGACAGCTGCGCGCCTAAAACCGCGGCCCGAACGGGGGGGCCGCGCCGTGGTGTTCGGTTAGGGCCACACCGGCATGAGTGGCCGGAACCGTCGGCCGCAGGGATAACGGCCGTGGAGCCTACAGGGAAGTATTCACGGCGTGTTCCGGCGGTTCGTGCCGGTACGGCCCCACCGCGTACGCTTAACCGCGGATGCGCGGCCGCGCAGCGGGGGTTGAACTCGGGTCGGAATACGCGGTCACCTCCGAGGCTTAACCCGCATCCGGAGTATGATGGGCCGGGGGCAGCGGGTCGAGGATCGTGCGCCCCAGATCGCGAGCGGCCTGAAAAACACCCACTCCGAGACTGGCCCAGAACAGGTAATCGATCCACGGGTGCTGAGCAAGCAGGGCGGGCTGGTAGATGCTGATGGCCACGAGCACCATCAGGGCGGGTAGGGCGAGGCTAGCTAGCACGTACAGCATTCCGGACTCCTTGCATCTCGTTCGCTCCTGTAGCGGCCAGCTTAAACAGAATATTAGAAAATAATTGGACAGCGAAAGTAACTTTTCGGTGAATGTTTCAAAAAACTGTGACGCACGTCACAACCCGGCCCAATTTCAGCGCCCCGTCAGACACGTGGTGCCCGTGCCGGGCCACGGCCGTGGTCGGAGCCACGGCTCGGCGCCAGGTGCCGCCCTGCGGCTCTCCCCCCCGGGTCCGGGCGACGATGCGCCGCCATGAACGAGCTGCTGCCCCGCGACTTTTACGCCCGCGATGCCCTGCAGGTGGCCCGCGAGCTCCTGGGAGCCATCCTGCGCAATGGCGAGGTGGTGCTACGCATCACCGAGGTTGAGGCCTACCGCTGGCCGGACGACACGGCCAATCACGGCCGCCACGGGCGAACCCTGCGCAATGATGCCCTGTGGGGACCGCCCGGCCGCGCCTACGTCTACATCTGCTACGGCATTCATCACCTGC
This sequence comes from Gammaproteobacteria bacterium, assembly GCA_030066245.1. GTDB lineage: Bacteria > Pseudomonadota > Gammaproteobacteria > JAABTG01 > JAABTG01 > JASJBY01. The sequence continues at coordinate 3,702 of JASJBY010000191.1, read as the reverse complement.
TCAACCTGGTTACCGGAGAGGACGGGCAGGCGACGGCGGTGCTGGTGCGCGCCTGTGAGCCGCTCAAGGGGCTTGCGCTGATCCGGGACCGTCGCGGCGGTCTCTCGGGGCCTGCCCTGCTCGCCGGCCCGGGTCGCGTGGCCCAGGCGTTGGGGCTCGACCGAAGCTGGAACCATCACCCGGTGTACGAGCCGGGCGGCGTCGAGGTGCACAAGGGCCCTGTTGTCGACAAGGTGCTGTCGGGGCCGCGGGTAGGTGTGGACTACGCCGAGCCCGAGCACAGAGATGCGGCGTGGCGATTCGCGGTGGCGGATACCGCCTGGGTCAGCCGGCGCAGCAAACTGACCGCCCGGAACAACTCCTGAGCTGAGGGACCGTCGTGGCCGAAGACAGCATACGCGTCACCGGCGCCAGGCAGAACAACCTTCGGGGCTTCGATATTTGTCTCCCCTTACATGAGCTCATCGTCGTAACGGGCGTCAGCGGGTCGGGAAAATCCTCGTTTGCTTTCGACACCGTCTACTCCGAGGGGCAGCGGCGTTACGTGGAGACCTTCTCCCCCTATGCGCGCCAGTTTCTCGATCGCATGGACAAGCCCCGTGCGGAGCGCATCGACGGCATCCCCCCTGCCATTGCCATCGACCAGACAAACCCCGTGCGGACGTCGCGCTCTACCGTGGGCACCATGACGGAGCTAAACGACCACATCAAGCTGCTCTACGCCCGGGCCGCCCAACTCTGCTGTGGAGGCTGCGGTAAGCCGGTGCAGCGGGACACGGCGGAAACCGTCTTTCATGCCCTGATGAAGGCTGCCCGTGCCCAATCCCAGCGGGCTCTCATCACCTTCCCCGTTATTGTTCCCACGAACTTCACGGCACAGGAAGTGACCGATCTGCTTGCCAAGCAGGGCTACACGCGCATACACAGCCGACGAGCCAACTCCCTGCAAGTGCTGCAGGACCGGGTGAAGCTGCTCGAGAGTAACCGGGAGCGCATTTTAGAAGCGCTGGAAGCAGCATTGCGGCTCGGCCGAGGACATGTGAGCGTCTACCTGCAGGATAATGGTGAACGGGACCCGTCACCGCATCGGTTCTCCACCGACCTGCACTGTGCCGACTGCGACATCCATTACACGGACCCGTCGCCTAACCTGTTCTCGTTCAACTCGCCTGTCGGTGCTTGCGAGACCTGCCGGGGTTTCGGACGCACCATGGGCATCGACTACACGCTGGTGATACCGGATGAGCGAAAGACTCTGGCCGAAGGCGCCGTCAAGCCGTGGCAGAGCAGCAGCTACCGGGAGTGCCACGATGACCTTTTGCGTTTCGCGCGCCGGCGGGGGGTCCCCACTGATGTGCCTTACGCCAAGCTCGACGCGCAGCTTAAACGGTGGGTGTTGGAGGGGGAGGGAAACTGGGAAGACGGTTACTGGTATGGCGTGCAGGGATTCTTCGACTGGCTGGAGAGCAGAAGCTACAAGATGCACATCCGCGTGCTGCTCTCCAAGTACCGCGCCTATGAGCCTTGTCCAACGTGTCGCGGCGCCCGACTCAAGACCCAGGCTTTACTGTGGCGTCTCGGAAGCGCGCCCGACGCTGCGCGCGTGCTCGCACCGAAGCACCGCTTCATTCCCAGCGGGATCAACCTGTCGCTCTCACGACAGCGGGCTCTGCCAGGCCTTTGCTTGCACGATCTCATGCTCCTGCCGCTGGCCGAGTGCCGGAGCTTTTTCGCGCACCTGCATCTTCCCGCACCGCTGGACCAGGCGAGCGATCTGCTGCTGAGCGAAATCCGGTCGCGCCTGGATTACCTCGTGGAAGTGGGACTCGGCTATCTCACCCTGGACCGTCAGTCGCGCACCTTGAGCGGCGGCGAAGTCCAGCGCATAAACCTGACTACGGCGCTTGGCACCTCGCTTGTCAACACGCTTTTCGTGTTGGACGAGCCGAGTATCGGGCTGCATCCGCGGGATATCCAGCGACTCGTGAATGTGCTGCACCGCCTCAGAGACGCCGGCAATTCGCTGCTGGTGGTCGAGCACGACCCCCAGGTGATGCTCGCGGCGGACCGCGTCGTCGACCTGGGCCCTGGCCCCGGCGAGCAGGGCGGGCGGCTGGTCTTTTTCGGCACTCCAAAGGAGCTGGCAGGCGCCAAGCGGTCCCTTACGGCAGACTACCTATCCGGCCGCCGGCAAATCAACGCCAGGGCGCCCATGAAACCGGTCGCTGCAGGTGCGCCGCATCTGAGACTTCGCGGCGCAGCCGAGCACAACCTCAAGGGCATCGACGTGGACCTGCCCTTGAACCGCCTGGTCTGCGTAACCGGTGTCAGCGGCTCCGGGAAATCCACCCTGGTACGGGACATTCTTTATCACGCTCTGCGCAAACTAAAAGGAAGACCAGGAGAGGGGGCCGGACGTTACCGTCGCATCCTCGGCCATGAGCAGGTGGAGGACGTGGTGCTGGTAGACCAGTCCCCGATCGGCAAGACCACCCGGTCCAATCCCGCAAGCTACGTGGGCGCCCTGGATGCGGTTCGCAAGGCCTATGCTTCGCAACCATTGGCCCAGGAGCGCGGCTACACGGCGGGCACCTTCAGCTTCAACTCGGGGAACGGCCGCTGCCCCGCCTGCAGCGGCAACGGCTTCGAGCACGTGGAGATGCAGTTCCTCAGCGACATCTACCTGCGCTGTCCGGACTGCGACGGCCGGCGTTACCGAAAGGAGGTGCTGGAAGTCAGACTCTACCCCGCGAAGGGCAGCCCGGGGCTCTCCATCGCCGATACACTCGACATGACGGTCAGCGAGGCGCTCGACGCCTTCTCGGATCGGCCTGATGTGGTCCGCACACTCGCCCCCCTCATGTCTGTCGGGCTGGGTTACCTCAAGCTCGGTCAGCCGGTGCCGACGCTCTCGGGCGGGGAGGCCCAGCGCCTCAAGCTCGCCGGACATTTGGCCAAAAGTCCCCTACAAAGCAAGGGCAAAGGGGGGGTGCTTTTTCTCCTGGACGAGCCCACCACCGGCCTGCACTTCGCGGACGTGGACACGCTGTTGCGGGCTTTCCAGGCCCTCCTTGACGAAGGCCACTCGCTGGTGGTTATCGAGCACCATCTGGACGTCATCCGTTCCGCCGATTGGATCATCGATCTCGGACCGGAAGGCGGTGACGCCGGCGGGGCGGTGGTCTGCGCAGGCCCACCTGAGGCGGTGGCTGCTCACCAAGCCAGCCACACCGGCGCTGCCCTCAGGGGATACCAGGCCGCTCGCGCGGGTCCGGCGCCCCCAGCGAGGACCGTCGCCCCCGGGCCCCCGGAGATCCGCATCCATCAGGCGCGGGAACATAACCTGAAGAACGTGGATATCAGCGTGCCTCGCGGGCGATTCACGGTCATCACGGGCATCAGCGGCAGTGGCAAAAGCACGGTAGCCTTCGACATTATGTTCGCTGAAGGACAGCGTCGTTACCTGGAGTCTCTCAACGCCTACGCGCGCCAATTTGTTCAGCCGGCAACGCGCCCGGATGTGGACACCATCCTGGGCATACCACCGACCGTTGCCATCGAGCAACGTACCAGCCGCGGCGGCCGTAAGAGCACCGTGGCAACCCTGACGGAGATCTACCACTTTCTGCGCCTGCTGTTCGTGAAGCTGGGCACCCAGTACTGCCCGGACTGCGACATCGCTGTTGAGCTCCAGGATCCCGC
>JASJBY010000190.1 GCA_030066245.1 Gammaproteobacteria bacterium | reverse complement strand
CCCACTTCGATGCGAAGCTGGCCGAGGAATTCCGCGAGGCCGCCGGGCGCCAGTGGCCACTGACGGTCATGCTCATCGACCTGGACCACTTCAAAGCGGTCAATGATACCTACGGTCACCAATCCGGCGACGAGGTGCTCATCGGTGCGGCCAGGGTGCTCGAGGAGGGCTTCCGAGACAGCGATACTTGCGCGCGCTACGGCGGCGAGGAGTTCGCGGCCATCCTGCCCGGTACCGGTCTTACCGGGGCGCGGGCCGTCTGCGAGCGCCTCTTGCAGGCATTTCGGTCCACTCAGCACCCCATGAGAAGCGGCGAGCATGTCATCGTCACGGCATCCATCGGCGTGGCCAGCCTCGGCGAGCCCGGGGGCTTTGCGGGGATGGACACCCTGATGGCCGCGGCGGACGAGGCCCTGTATGCAGCCAAGCGTGCGGGCAGAAACCAGTTCGTGCTGTACGGGGCCGAGGCGGGTACACCGCCGGCGCGGCAGACGCCGTCCCTGTCTCCCGGCGAACCCCGCCCGGGACCGGCGCCCGATGGGGGCTGATGGCATGCCTCTGCCTTCTCCGGCTTCCGCGTGACCCCATAGCCTCGCGCAACGGCGGCTCGCAACGCCCGAAGACCGCGCCGGCAGCAGTGTGCTCTGTCCGCCCCACGCTTCACGAATCACCAGTCACGCTCCCCCGCCGCGTGAATTTATCACACCGGCGCCTCCGATAATCTCACAGCCTCCGGGCTGTTCCCGCCGGTAAGCTCTCCTCGACGATTCAGAGCGAGGACAGACTCATGAGGTATTCGTTGTCAGACCGTGTATTCAGGCGGGCCATGAACCGACGCGATTTCCTGTGGCTCATGTCGGCCTCCGGAGTGGCCGCCTCCGCGACCCTGGCCGGTTGCGCTGTCGATCCGGTGACCGGCAAGCAAACCTTCGTTCTCATGTCCGAGGAACAGGAAGTTGCGTTGGATCAGCAGCAGGCGCCGTACCAGTTCTCGAACGACTACGGTGAGCTGCAGGACACTCAGGTGAACGGCTATGTCAGTGACCTGGGTCATGAGCTCGCCCGGCTGTCCCACCGGCCCCAGATGCCCTACACGTTTCGCGGCGTGAACTCCACCGCAATCAACGCGTATGCATTCCCGGGCGGAACGATTGCGGTTACCCGCGGCATCCTGGTGGAGATGGACAACGAGGCTGAGCTGGCTGCCCTGCTCGGACACGAGATCGGTCATGTGAACGCGCGCCACCAGGCGGAGCAGGCCGCCAAGACCAAGGTTGCAGAGCTGGCCATGGCGGGTGCCAATGCCTATGTGCGCCAGTCCGAGCACAGTGACTACGCCGGACTGTTCGAGGCCCTGGGGAGCGCGGCCAAGGGTGCCCTGCTGGCGCACTACAGCCGGGACGACGAGCGGGAGGCCGACGAGCTTGGAATGACTTACATGACCCGCGCCGGCCAGAACCCGAATGGCATGGCGGGCCTGATGAATATTCTCCGGCAGTCATCGCGGCGCAAACCGGGAATGCTCGACCTCATGTTTGCCACCCACCCCATGAGCGACGAGCGCTACCAGACGGCCAAGTCCAGGGCGCGCCAGCGGTACGGCTCCATGCGGACGGCGCCAGACAACCGGGAGCGATACATGGACAAGACGGCGCGCCTGCGACGGATAAAGGGAGCGATCGAAGCTATCCAGAGAGCTGAGGCTGATATGAATCAGTCCAACCTGCGCACTGCGGAGGGACATTTGAAGCAGGCGCTCAGAATCGCTCCGCGCGACTACACGGCCTTGGTGATGATGGCCAAGTGTCAGCTTGCCCAGGAGAAGCCCAGGGCGGCCCAGCGGTATGCGGAACGCGCCAAGCGGATATATCCGAGCGAGGCTCAGGGCCATCATACGGGCGGACTTGCGAAGCTCATGCAGCGCCAGTTCGACGGAGCCTACCAGGACTTCTCCCAGTATGACGCGATGCTGCCCGGCAATCCCAACACCACCTTCCTCAAGGGGGTTTCCCTGGAAGGCATGCAGAACGTGCCTGGCGCCGCGCAGGAGTACTACAGCTTCCTGCAGAGCAATAGCCAGGGCTGGCAGGCCCAGCATGCCTATCAGCGGCTTGCCAGCTGGGGCTACGTCCGCTGATTGGGTGGTGCAGGTGGAGCCTGGACGAGCACGGTGGGAAACATGCGAGACCTCCACGCATTCGCGCTGCCGGCCTTCGCGGTCTGTCTGTGGTTGGTTGCCGCAGCGGCCGACGAGGCGGGCTGGCAGGCTCATATGGACATGGCGCAGTCGGCTTTCGGGCGCGCCGCCTACGGGGAGGCGGCTCAGGCGCTGCGCCGTGCGGTGCAGGAAGCCGAGGAGCTCGGCGCTGCAACCCCTGAGCTTGCCGAGAGCCTGGATGGCTTGTCCGTCGTGCTCCAGAAACTGGGTCGGTACGATGAGGCGGCGAACGCCTCGGCGCGGGCCCTCGCAATCTATCCGCAAACCCTGGGTCCCCAACATCCCCTGCTGGCCACGGCGCATGCCAATATGGCCGCGCTGCACTTCGCGCGGGGTCGCTACGCCGAGGCGGAGGTCTCGCTCAAGCGTGCGCTGGAGATCAGGAAGGCGGCCTTTGGAGCGGAAGACCCGAGTGTCGCGCGAACGCTCAACAGCCTTGCCGAGCTGTATCGCTTGCTGGGCCGCTACGGCGAAGCACGGGATCTGCTCGAGCAAGCGCTGGCGGTGTTCGAGCAGGCCGGGGATGCGGGTAGGGCCGGCGCAGCCACCAGCCTCAATAACCTGGGCATCCTGGCCTACGTGGAGGGGCGGTACAAGGCAGCCGAGGCCAGATTGTGGCGGGCCCTGGCGCTGCGGGAGGCGGCGCTTGGCAAGGAGCACCCGGATGTTGCCCAGACGCTGCACAATCTGGCCGCGGTCAACGATGCCCTGGCCCGCCATGAGGAGGCCGAACCCCTCTCCGCGCGGGCGCTTGCCATCGACACGAAAATGCTGGGCCCGGAGCACCCCGAGGTTGGCACGGACCTGCTAGGCATCGCCGAAAGGTACCGCGCCCAGGGCCGTTACGCGGAGGCCGAGCCCCGTTATCAGCGGGCAATCGCCATCTTAGAGAAGGCGTTTGGCGCCGACCATCTCAATGTCGCCAAGGCCCTCAACAATCTGGGCCTGCTCTACGAGGCTCAGGGTCGGTATGCCGAGGCGGAGCCCCTGTATCGGCGCTCTCTGGTGATTCGGGAGCGGGCCCTTGGCACCGAGCACGCGGATGTGGCCACCGCGCTCAGCAGTCTTGGCATGCTGTACCAGGCGCAGGGCCGTTACGGCGAGGCCGAGCCTCTTCTGCAGCGGACTCTGGCGCTCGACGAGAAGCTCCTCGGCCCCGAGCACGAGCAGGTGGCGGTGGACCTGAACAACCTGGCGATGCTCCGTCAGCGGCAGGGACGCTGGGAAGAAGCGGAGCGCCGTTACCGGCGCTCGCTGGAGATCCGCGAGCGTGCTCTCGGTGCCACCCACCCTGCCGTAGCGACCGCGCTCAACAATCTCGCCGCGTTGTACGACGCGCAGGGCAGGTCGGCGCAGGCCGAGCCCCTGCTGCGGCGCGCGATCTCTGTCTACGAGCAAGCGCTGGGCACCCGGCACCCGGATGTGGCCAGAGCCCTGAACAACCTGGCGGCCCTCTACGAGGCGCAAGGACAATACCTTGAGGCCGAGCGGCTTTACCGGCGGGCGTTGACCCTCTCGGCGCAGGCGCTCGGCGGCGAGCACCCGGAGGTGGCGAGCAGTGCCGCGAACCTCGCCGGTCTGCAACGCCAGCAAGGCCGCCTGTCGGAGGCTCTGGCGCTTGTACGCCGCAGTAGCGCCATACACCGCGCCAGGACGACTCGAGTGGGCACGCAACGCTCCACGGGGGCGCTCAGCGAACAGCGCAACGTGCGGGCGGCCTTCTTGCGGCATGTGCAGATCATCGCCGACTTGCTGGCGCAGCAGCCCGAGGGTGAAGAGTCCCTGGTGGCCGAGGGTTTCGAGGTCGTGCAGCTGGCGAAGGCCACGGGAACCGCAAACGCCCTGGCGCGCATGACCGCCCGCTTCGCGGCAGGAGACGATGAGCTGGCCGTCATGGTGCGTCGAGCACAGGACCGCAGCGAGCGGTGGCGCACCCTGGACAGAGCGCTGGTCAGGGCAGCGGGGCGGCCGTCTTCCCAGCGGGACCCGGAGCGCGAGGCACGCCTGCGCACCGAGCTGCATTCAGTGGACGCCGAGTTGACCGGCCTACGCGCTTCCCTGGACGCACGTTTCCCCCGTTACAAGGAGCTGGTAAGCGCGGAACCCTTTCCGCAGCGCGAGGCTGCGAGACTGCTGGCGCCGGGTGAAGCACTCGTGACTTATCTGGTCGGCGAGGAGGGGAGCTTTCTATGGGTAGTGCGGCCCGAAATGGCCGGGGTCCGCAAGCTCGGCATCGGCCGCCACGCTCTCGAGCAGGAGGTCGGCCGTCTGCGCCAAGCGCTGCAACGGACGGGCGGCGAAAGGGGCGTGACGCGCCGTAAAGAGCATGGCGCAGGGCTGTTCCGGGCTGCCCATGGTCTGTACTTGAAAGTGCTGGCGCCGGCTGAGCCCCTGCTCGATGGCGTTCAGCATATCCTGGTGGTGCCTGACGGGGCTCTTACCGGTATTCCGCTGGCCGCTTTGGTGAGCGAGCCACCGAAGCTGAATGTGGGGAGCGCCGCTGACCTGGCCGGCGTCGCCTGGCTGGCCAAACGTTACGCATTTACTGTGCTGCCTTCGTCGGCGTCTTTACGGGCCTTGCGCCGCGCCCGCGAGGGTTCGCCTGCGCGCAAGCCGTTCATCGGTTTCGGTGATCCCCTGTTCGCGGGCACCGCCGGCGAGGACGTCGCGCCCGCCCCGACCGCCCTGTTCCGGGGCGGCGGCCTTGCCCTTGTGTCGGAGCTTCGCAGGCTTCCCCGGCTCCCCGAAACCGAGGACGAGCTGCGAGCCATTGCCCGCTCCCTGGGTGCGCAGGATACCGATCTGCATCTGCGGCACTTCGCCACCGAGGCCCGGGTCAAGTCCATGCCCCTGTCCGCATACAGGATCGTCGCGTTCGCAACACATGGGCTGATGGCGGGCGAATTCAGCGGGCTCGCCGAGCCGGCCCTCGCGCTCACTCCGCCGGACACCGGCACGACCCAGGACGACGGTCTGCTGACGGCGAGCGAGGTGGCAGGCCTTGAGCTCAACGCGGACTGGGTCGTCCTGTCGGCCTGCAACACAGCGGCGGCTGACGGCACCCCGGGGGCTGAGGGACTGTCGGGGCTGGCGAAGGCGTTTATCTATGCCGGCAGCCGGTCGCTGCTGGTCTCCCACTGGGCTGTGGATTCGCAAGCCACCGTTGCCCTGACCACGGGGTTGTTCCGTATCCTCGCGGAGGAGCCCGGCATCGGTCGGGCCGAGGCATTGAGGAGAGCTGGCCTCCTCCTCATGGCCGATCCCCGCTATGCACACCCCGCCTACTGGGCGCCCTTCGTGGTGGTCGGCGAAGGCGGGCCGCCACGGTAGCCACTTGCCCACGGCTGGTGCAGGCTATGGGCCGCATGCTTCAACGGGGTGCAATGACCCGTGTCTTCGGTGCGCTGCAACAATTGGGCGCCCAACGCTAATCTATTGTAAAGATAATGGTTTTCAGGCTCTCCGGGGAGGTGGAGAAAATGGCCCGGTGATTGCTGGGGAATTGCGGGGCAAGTGCTCTGCAACAAGGGGAAGGCCTCATCGTCAAGGGCGCGCCGACCAGGGAAGTGCGGCGTGCAATTGTCGGCTCCCGCCGAGCCAGGGAGGGTGCGGCGGGACTCACCAGCAAAGCGCAGGGAAAATCGCGGACCGGGTCCGACACGTCGACGTCGATCGTTCACTTTCGCGAGCGCAGCGCAGCCTCATACGCCATCTTCGCCCAGCGCTGCATCACCGCCGCTTCATCCAGCGCCTCGTCAGGCGCCAGGTAGTAGGACATGCCCACGAGCCTGCCGCCTTTGGCATACTGGAATTGGGGTAGGCCCCGATGGGTGAATTCCTGCACGGTCGTCGCATCTGCTTTCAGATACAGCCGTTCATCGGCCACCAGACCGATCATCACACCTTCGAAGAAGATGCCGTGCCCGCCGAACATTCGGCGGATAGCCACCGGACCGAATGCCTGAAACGCTTCTTTCAGGTAGTCCACGAACTCACTCGTTGGCTGTTGTACCATCAGCGGTCTAATCGGGAACTCTCCAGTCCGTCCCGTTCTCTCGCCGAACGCTCGCTGTGTTCTTGTGAATCTGGATCGAAAACAGAGCTTTTTCCCAGGAACCGCTCATCGAACCATCCCGATAGAGACGAGAATCACCATCAGGACAAAAACCATCAGCCCAAGAAGCGCTGGCGTATTTCGCTCCGCAAGCTCGCGCACGCTAGCCTTCATGTTTTCTAACTCTTCCTCGTCAAATCCACCGTAACGGCGTACTGTGGTCCCCTTGAACAAAGGCGGGCAACGTATCCCCCGTGCCACCCTCGGTGTAAGCCGCTGCCCGATAAACCGCCCCAGCGCACGTCATCCAACCCTCACCCCTCACGATTCCCTAGTCACTATTCACTACTCACCAGTCACTACTCACTATTCACCAATCACTTCTTCACCGTCACGCTTCCCCCAACTGCGACCGCATCCGCAGTGCATTCTTCACCGCATAACCCCGCTCGTCATTGTCCAGGAACACGTAGACGTCGCGCTTCTCGCGGCTCGCCCAGCGCTTCGCGCGACCTGTCCAGGTGCGTAGCGTCGCGTTTCCGTAGCTGCCGGTATAGGCCTGTTCTCCGGGGCCGTGCAGACGTACGTAAACGAAATCGGCGGTCGTCTTTAACGGCGAGGTGAATGTCTCCAGGTCGTATATGCAGAAGGCAGCGTTATGGTCTGCAAGCAGGTCATAGACATCATCCGTGTGCCAGCTGTGGTCGCGAAACTCGAACACGTACCGGCGGCCGATGGGAAGCAGTTCCAGGAACTCGCCGAGCCGCTGGGGGTTGGCGTGCCAGTGGGGCGGGAGCTGAAAAAGGACGGGCCCGAGCCGCGGGCCGAACAGTTCCAAGCGCTCCAGGAACTGGTCCAGAGATGCGGCGCAGTTTCGAAGCTTCTTGAGGTGGGTGATCCCACGCGGCGCCTTCACCGCGAAGAGAAAACTCTCCGGTACGTTCGTCACCCATTCCTCGATAGTGGCGGCCTCGGGCAGGCGGTAGAAGCTGTTGTTCACCTCCACCGCCGGGAAGTGTTCGGCATAGAAGCTCAGCCACGCCGTAGGGGGGAGGTCACGGGGGTACAGACGGTTCTTCCAGTGGGGGTAATGCCAGCCTGAGGTGCCTGCGGCGATGCTCCCCGCAGCTTTTTCAGTCATGGGCTAAGGTCCATAGAGCGCGTTTCAGCATGGCGTTCCGTGCAGTGGCGGCGAAGGCCTCAATTCTGTCAGAAATGCGTCGGGACGGGAAACACTGCGGGCTGCAGTGGCTCTCGACGGCGTTTGGGGCAATAATTCCGCCCAGGCGCGAATGCAACTCTCATGAACGGAGGCCTCATGACCAAAAAGCCTGTCGTCAGCGACGATCCCATGTACCGGCTGCTACGGGACGGCGCGATCAAGGAGTTCAATGAGAGAAAGGCCGGCGGGGAGGCGGCAAGGCTTGCTGGATGTGACTTCAGCGGTATGGTGCTGCAGGGGATAGACGCGGACGGCCTGGACCTGAGGGACGGCTTTTTCCACGATACGGACCTCAGGGGGGTCGACCTGCGCAAAGCGAACCTAGAGGGCGCCAGCATCCACGGGGCGAGAATAGCCGGGGTATATTTTCCTGCGGACTTGCCGCCCGATGAGATCGAGCTTTCCCTGGAGCACGGCACGCGCTTGCGATGCCGCCGCTGAGGCTGACAACCCTGCCCGCCCCGGCCGGGGTGGGTCCATATATGCGCGCTAGCGCGGGTCCCGCCGGAACCCCGCAGCCCACGCTAACATGGCACATTTCGGTTACGGACCGCTGGCCGTCGGCCGTCGTGGGACCCAGCCCCCCTTAACAGAGATGAAGCTTCAGCGGCGGTTTCCGAACAGGGCGCGCATGACGGTGCGGGCGATCTGACGGCCAATGGTCGAGGCTACGCTGCGTGCGGCGCTCTTGGTCATGGCCTCGACTATGCTCTGACGGCGCCGTCCGCCACGGCCTGCACCTCTTTCGGGTGTATCGTCTCCGCGCCTGAGCGCCTGCTCGGCTTCGGCTCGACGTCGCGCTTCCAGGTGTTCGTGGGCCGATTCACGGTCCAGCAACACGTCGTACTTGCCGAGCACGGGACTGTCGTCCAGCACTCGCTGAATGTCTTCCGCCGAGGCAGGTCCCAGCTGCGACGTGGGCGGCGCGATCAGAGTGCGCTCAACGACGGTGGGCGCGCCTTGCGCATCCAGGGTTGAAACCAGTGCCTCACCGACCATCAGTTCCTGTATGGCCTTGGCGGCATCGAAGCTCGGGTTGGCGCGAAACGTCTCGGCGGCTGAACGCACCGCTTTCTGGTCTTTGGGGGTGAATGCGCGAAGACCGTGCTGGATCCGGTTGCCCAGCTGACCCAGGATGTCTACGGGGATGTCAAGAGGGCTCTGGGTTACCAGGTAGACCCCGACGCCCTTGGAGCGGATCAGGCGGACCACCTGCTCGACCTTATCCACGAGAGCCTTCGGCGCATCGTCCAGGAGCAAATGTGCCTCGTCGAAGAAGAAAACCAGCCTTGGCTTCTCGGGATCACCGATTTCGGGTAGCTGCTCGAACAGGCGCGAGAGGAGCCAGAACAAAAAGCTTGCGTAGAGATTCGGACTCGTGCGAATCAGCCGCTCGGCTCGCAGAATGCTGATATAGCCGTGACCGTTGCGGTCGGTGCGCATCAGGTCGGCGAGTTCCAGCTCGGGCTCACCGAAGAAGGCTTCCGCACCCTGCTGCTCCAGGCCCAGCAGTCGACGCTGGATGGCGCCGACCGACTGTTTGCTGATGTTGCCATAGCGCTGGCGCAATTGCCGCGCGTTGTCCGCCACGTGGTTGAGCATGGCACGGAGATCCTTGAGGTCCAGCAGGGGCAGATCGTCGGCGTCAGAAACGGCAAACGCCACGTTCAATATACCTTCCTGAACCTCGTTCAGGCCGAGCATGCGCGCCAGCAGCAGGGGGCCCATGTCCGCGACGGTTGCCCTGACCGGGTGTCCCTGCTCACCGTAGAGATCCCAGAAGATGACCGGAAAGCCGCGGTAGGCATAGTCATCCAGACCCAGGTTTCGAGCCCGCTCCTCCAGCGTGGATGCGGCCACGCCCGG
>JASJBY010000189.1 GCA_030066245.1 Gammaproteobacteria bacterium | reverse complement strand
GGGTGGGCGGTCGAGGTTCGGCCCTGCACGCCGTCGTCACGTCAGACCACGAGCCCTGCGAACACGGACGGTGGCAGTATAAAGCCTCTCCTCGTCAGCTGAAACCAACGCCTGGCGCTCGACCGCATCATTGCTCAGCCTTCGACCTGGCCTGCCGCGTACCTCTGGCCATCATTTCGGCGCCCGCGAACGTCCGCTGACCCGTCCCCTGGCTTGCTCTTTCCGACTTGGCCGAGCGCCAAGCCAGACACTGCCGCCCGCGGTCCTTCCTCGTACGAATCCTGGCCCGGATTTCTCACCAGGCGGACCTCGGAGCGCAGATTATGTTGGCAAACTCAACACATGGGTTTCACCCGGCTTGGTTGGAAAAACCGGCGTCACCTGCGTTTCCTTGAGCGACGAAAAGCGGCGCGGCTCTGCGACCCGGCGTTGGCACCAAACGTTATGCAAGGTCCACGGTCTTACCGCAGTAGTTGTGAACACACTCGCAGAGATGACAGGCAAGACCCCGTTGCACGGCTGGTCGAAGCCATGGGTAGGCGTCGTGTCTGGGCGCTTGATAGCTGTTTGGGAGTCTCGAGCGCAAATAACGATACAACTGGTGTGGGACCCGGCCGGGTCAGCCCGTAGCGTATTTCGGACCAGCTATCTGGATAGCTGGTCGGGAATAGCGAGCACAAATGGCGATATAGGGAGTGTTCGGCTCGGGAGAGTAGTCTGAACAGGACCCTCTCCATTGTGAGCGGAGGAATGGGAGTGTCGGGGACGCTGTGGAGAGACCCTTATGCAGTATCTGCGATGTCTGACAATCCTACTGCCGAGTGCGGCCTTGTTGATGGGCTGCGTGCAATTCTCCGGCAACCGCGGAGTCGAGGTGACCTGGGATCCGGACGCGATATCCAAGCTGGAAAAGGGCAAGAGCACGCGGGAGGATGTGCTGACATTGCTCGGACCGCCTTCCCAGGTTATCGCTCTAGAGAACGAAACCGTCTTGTATTACCTGTACGAGCGCACCGAGTTTGGGGGTGTGATTCTGATTCTGTTCAACCGTCTCGACCGTACGACGGATTACGACCGGGCCGTATTCTTCTTCAACAAGGACGATGTGCTCATTGAGTACGCCACGCGGATCAAGCCGGATGAGACCTGAGACTTCGGACAAGCTCGGGATTCTCGCGGCTGTTTGTCTGCTGGCCGGGTGTACGACAGTGACATATCAGTTCGGCACGGAGACGATCAGCCCTGACGACGTGCCCGACCCCGGGCAGTCGCGCGGACTTACCGATGTGCTCGCGGAACTGGGACCACCGAACAGGCTGTCCGCGACACCCGGCGGGTATGTATTGGCGTGGGAAAGCTGGTACATCGAACGGACTAAGTTGGGACTGAGCCTGATGCCGCTCGGCGTCGACCTGATCTCCATCGGCTCAGGCAATGCGCTCATACAGGGTGAGTATCTGGTTCTACATTTCAGTAGCGACCACACGCTCGTCGCAAGCGGCTATGGCTCATCGGACGGCAACGCCGTTGAAGGACAGGGCGTCCAGCCGTTGTTCAGCTTTGTGGACACAGCCGACGTGGACGACATGACCGGACCCATGCCGCATCACCACTGGGGCGGTTTCATGCTGAACAGGCTTCCCCTGACTATTAACGCCGATAGCCACCTTGACGCCGGTCAAAACGGGATCCAGCAGCGGGGCACGCCCGCGGGTGTTGGTCAGCATTCCTCGGAAATGCGATGACGGATGGACGACCGTTCAGCGGGACCTCGGGACCTGAGCCTGCGTCGCGCCGAGCCGCGTCGCGCGAATGTCAGGCAGCCGGAGTCGAAACGACCGGTATGCCTCGACTCTATACTCTTCTGCCGCTTGTCCTCCTCCGGGTCCGGAGAAGCTGAGCCTCACTTGCGAACGCGAACATCAATACTGTTGGATAACAGCGAGGGCTGGTCTTCTTTGCCTATGGCTCTGACCGCAATACTGACCACCGTCGCTTTCGGCTTCGCGTTCTTGGTGGCACTGCCGAGCTGCCTGAGCGCTATGATGCTCCGCTTCCAGGCCGTAGCGTAATCGCCGGCGTTGTTCACCTTGCTGACGACGGTGCTCCCGTCCTGAAACAGGGGGCTGTTGGATACATACAGCAAATACTTCGCTGGATCGCCCGCAATCGTCAATTCTGGTCCTGTATCTCCCCGTACCTCGGCAACCTTAGTGCTGAGCACCACAGTCTGTGAAGCTCGCTCACCCGTCAGCGTGTGATCTGAGAGGTCGAGCTTTTTCCCAGCCAAGGTGGCGGTCAGCTTCGCCATCAGTTCTTCGGTCTTGACGATACGGTCGGCCATGGCGCCGATCTTGTTCTCGGTTTCCACGATTCTGTCTGCCATGGCGCCAATGTCATCGGAGAGCTTCGAGATCAACCCGGCGGTATGGTTCATCATGGCGGTGGCTACATCAGCACCCTTGTCGAGCACCTTGTCCGCAACATCACCTCCAGCCTTAATGAGGGTCTTCATTGCGTCACCACCTGACTTCAGCTTGTCTTTCATAGGCCGCCGAATGGTGAAATATGGGCGTATGCTTTAGTCTTTGCGCTCCAGCTGGCGTGCTCAAGGAGCAATCGAAAAAATGATACAAGACATGGAAAAGATGATACAGGCGGCTCTGGGCCAGATTGAAGGCGTACTGGACAGCAAGAGCGTTGTCGGGCAACCGTTAACGATAGGTGACTACACGATTGTTCCGCTGATCAGCCTCGGGTTCGGCTTTGGCGTTGGAAGCGGCACCGGCCGCAGTGAGGAATTCATCAAAGGTGAGGGCAGTGGCGGCGCCTCGGCCGGCGCGGGGGGAATGAAGCCTGTGGCCGTCGTGTTAATCGGCCCCCAGGGTGCCACCGTGCAACCGCTGAAAGGGACCACGGCATCTCTGCTGGAGTCGCTGGCGGCCACCGCGAAACGCACGCCCCGGAGGGAAAAGGGCGAAAAGGAGTAGCCTGACATCGTGTTGCCGACCATTGCCGCAATCGTCTTGTTGACGATTCTGCTGCTGGCGATACCCGTGCATCTGGTATTCGCCCTGAAAAAAGATGGGATCTGGCGTGGACGGATTGTCGTCTATTGGCTGTTCGGACTCACGCGCCGCACGCTGCGCCCGGGACGGGAGGATCGAGCCAGAGTTCTTCGGCGACGGCGGCGACGGAGAAAGGTGATAGGTGCCGCGAGCAGGCAGGTAATGAGCAAGCGCCGTCATGTATTCGCCGTCCTTCGCAGCAAGGGCTTCGCGCGGCGGGCGGCATATCTGGTTCGAGATTTGCTGCGTTCCATAAGACCCCGTCGTTTCCGGTTCCAATGCGTCGTCGGGTTGGATGATCCCGCCGATACAGGTCGCCTGCTGGCGGTGCTTTCCCCGCTTCGACTGCTGGCGAACACGGAGCTGAAGGTCGGCCGGCATTCCCAAACGGCCTTCGAGCTGATCCCAGACTTCACCGGTCCCCGATGCGCCGGCTACTGGTATGCGAGCGTGAGATTTGTGCCGCTGACGGTGATCGGGTTGTTCTTGGGCTTCCTTTTCTCCCCACCCGTTTTTCGGGCCGCCATGGGGTTGCTGCAGAAACCCGGCGCCTGAATCAGCTCGCCCTGCAGCCACGCGCCGCATCCTGGCCACATCCACGCGGGCCCCAACACTGCCTCACCCCAGTGCCCACCAAACGACGGCGTACCAGAGCGTTCCCAGGATGATGAAAACCCACGGCATTGGTTTCGTCGCGAGCGGGTCCCTCGGCTGACCCTTGGCAAGGGTCGGTATGAAACGGCTGGCCCTGCGTAGAAGCAGGATCAACGGCCACGGCACAGCCCCGTGCGACGCATCCGTCTGTTCACCGCGCCCATCATCAGCAGCGAAACTCAGGCCGCTCGCTGCCGGGCCGTCTACGCTGACTCTGGGTCTTGGGGTCTGCATGACGCTCTCCAGTGCTATCGCCAGTCACACTGGAACAAATAGCGCCAGCCGCCCTGGAAGTCCCAAAGGAACGCCGCAGATTTTCCGCAGTTCTGCCGCCCTTTGCGAAAACAGTTACTTAGTGGACGGCAAATGTGTGTATTCAGGCGGCGGGTAACGCTCTCGCTCGCTGACCCCGCCGCTGGGTTCCACACAAGAGCTGATGCCGGACCGCCCCGCGCAACCGGCAGACCCGGGCCGCTGGTGGTGTTGCCGTCTCCCGATATAGCGCTATGCTCAGAAAAGGGGCCGACGCAAATCCGCTGTTTTTCCGACGGATTCCTGCCTGAGGCAGAAATCGTCGTTCTGTCAGACCCTTACTGCAGCGAGGGCGGTACTGTTGAGCGAGAAGTCCCTGTCCGAGGCGACGTCATTTCAGGTCGCCGGATACCGCGTGGAGCCCTCTCTGCTCCGCGTGTACGGGGACGGTTCGGAGGCGCGTCTGGAAGCCAAAGCCATGCAGGTGTTGATGCACCTGGTGGAACACCCGGGACGGGTGGTCAGTCGGGCCGAGCTGGAACAGCAACTTTGGCCCGGCCGGATTGTCACCGAGGACGCTGTCACCAACGCGGTTGCCAAGCTGCGACGGGCTTTCGGGGACGACGCCCATCACCCGCGCTTTATCGAAACGGTCCCGAAGAGCGGCTACCGGCTGGTGGCTAAAGTCACACGAACCGCCCCGGACGGCGATCAAGCTCCGCCCGCCACAGACCAGACGACAGCAAACGGCCGGCAGCGCCGGAGACCCGGGCTGGCCTGGGTTGCAGGCGCCTTGTCCGTCCTGCTGCTGCTTCTAGCCGCCACGGCGTTTCTGGAGCTGAACGGGACAGGAAAGCGGACCGGACCTCCGCTGGCCGACAAGCCGGCCGTCGCCGTTCTGCCTTTCGAGAACCTGGGAACACGGCCCGAGCAGGACTATTTTGCCAACGGCATCACGGCGGACCTGATCACGGCTCTCTCCAAGGTAGAGGGCCTGTTGGTCATTGCACCAGGCTCTGTGTTTGCATACAAGGACACCGAGGCCCAGCCGGGACAGATCTCCCGGGAGCTCGACGTGGACTACGTGGTGGTGGGCAACGTGAACCGCCTGGGGGACCACCTGCGCATCAATGTCCAGCTTATGGAGACAAGCGTCGAGCGCGCGCTCTGGGGTGAAAGATACTCAGGCGTCATGGACGATGTATTCAGCATACAGGACAGGCTGGTAAGTGCGGTCATTGCCGCGCTCCAGGTACAGCTGGCCCCTGCCGTGCGCGCCTCGCTGTCGAGACGCCCGACTGCGAGCGTTGCGGCCTACGACCATTACCTGCGGGGCCTTGAAGACATCGGCAGCCGGGCGGAAACCCGAAACCTGGCCGCGAGAAACCAGTTCAGAAAAGCCATAGCGCTCGACCCTGCGTTCGCACGGGCCTACACCGCCCTGGCCCTGACCTACACCCGGGAAGCCATCGACGGATGGACCGCGACGCCGTCTGTTTCGCTGGCGCAGGCGGAGGAGCTGATGGAGGAAGCGTTTCGAATAGACTCCGGCCTGCCACAGGTCTATTTCGTCAGGAGCCAGATAGATCTTTTCAGACGAAGGCACCTGAGCGCCATCGAAGCCGCCGAGCATGCCATCCGGATCGATCCCAACTATGCGGATGCTTATGCCTTGAGTGCCTGGATTCTCAGCTATGCCGGGCGCCCCGGCGAGGCCGCGGCCGCGCTGGACAAAGCCATGCGACTGAATCCGCGGCCGCCGGCCTCGTATTTCGAGGTCCTGGGCGAGATACAGTTCGTCCAGGCACGCTACCGCGAATCCTCCGCCACGTTTCAACGGATACTCGATATCAACCCTGAGTACGCCCGCGCGCGTATGTGGAACGCGGCGGCGCTTGTACGCGCCGGACTGACGGACAAAGCCGAGTGGGAGGCGGCCGAACTGCTGGTGGCGAGTCCGGACTTCGCCCTCAAACGAATGGAATTTGCGTTTCCCTTCAAGGATCAGCGGACCCTGGAAAGCCTGCTGGACGGCCTGAAGAAAGCGGGCCTGCCGGAGTGACCGCGAAGCCTGGCTGTCGGATGCGGCTATCCGGCATCGTGTGGCTAAGGCGCGCTTGCGCTCGAAGAGCCGATTGTGGTGTGAGCCTTCCCTGAGCATTTTCGCGCCGCACCAGGGGCAGCGCGTCTGCTGGCAAGGCTCACCACGCTTGTGTGGCACCGTCTGCCCGCATCTGGGACAGACACAATCGCCGCCCGCGCCCATGTGATGTCTGGGTGTTTCCATCGTGTGCGTTTCCCGTTGATGCCCTCGCCCGCGCTCAGCCCTCCGGTATGCAGATCCCCCTGCGGCCCACGGCGGCTGCCGTTCTCACCAGCAGATAAGCGACCACCAGGCTGAACAGGATCAGGAGACCGACTCCAAGGACTTTGTAGAAGCCCATGCCACTACCGCGGCCACGGTGACTTCAAGGAAAGTGATGCGCTTCAGCATGGTTTATGTCCTTCTGTTCGGATACGGATAGAATTTCGAGCCTGCGGCGCTTTTCAAACCACGTCTGTCGACCTGAAGCGAAGGTTACAGGGCATGAAAGAGAAGGCGATCCAGGCGGCCTGGGAGGGACCGTCCCAGTGCCAGCATTGCGGGATACGGCATCTGGTGCTGTTTGCCGATCTTCATCACGACGACTTTCGCCTGGTCCATGAGCCCATCGACGAGTTGAAGCTCCAGATGGGTGACACCCTGTTCCGTACCGGGGAGACGGGGACATCTGTCTACACTGTGCGCAGCGGACTGCTGAAGCTCGTTCAGTATCTGCCCAACGGTGACCAACGCATCGTCCGCCTGCTGCGGCAGGGTGATCTTGCCGGCATGGAGACCCTCGCCGGCGAGCCCTACCAGCACCACGCCATCGTGCTCCAGTCCCTCTCGGTCTGTCGGATCCCGGTGGCGGTGGTGGAACGATTGGGCAACGCCACACCGCGCTTACACCGACGACTCATGGAGCGCTGGCAGCAGGCCCTGGGGAGAGCCGACGCCTGGCTGAGCGAGCTGTCCACCGGCCCGGCGCGCGCAAGAGTCGCAAGACTGTTGATACGCTTGTCCCACTGCTGCGAGAGTGACACCTTTTATCTGCCCGGCCGGGAGGACATGGGCGCCATGCTGGGCGTCACCACCGAGACGGTGAGCCGCATCACGGCGGAGCTGCGCCGCGAAGGTCTGCTCAGGGTGTTCGACAACAACCGCGCTGCGGCCGACGTGGCCGCCCTGGCAGTCCTCGCGGCTGATACATGAGCACGACCGGCAGTCGGTTTACGGAGGTTTGGCAGACAATGCCCGACGTTGAAAGCAATAGCGGCAGTGACAACTCTCGGCGCAGGCATTTGCTTCGGCATCCGTGCGCGCCGCCGGCCGTGCTGGCCATGGCATTGTGCGCCTGGGGTGTCGCTTATGGATCGCCGGCCAGCATGGAGCGCGAGCAAGCCATGGTAACCGGTGCGCCCGACTTGCGGGCGTTGTTCCGTTCCCGGATTGGGCCGGACGACACCCGCGTGGGCCGCCTGGCTATTGAGCTGGTACGCGGCAACACGGTGAGTCGAATCGGACTCGAGCATCGCTTTCGCACCGGGGATACCTTCCGCTTTGCCGTCTCCTGCAATCGGAGCGGCTGGCTGTACGTGCTCCACCGTTCACCTTCAGGAGAGCCTCAGCTGCTGTGGCCGCGGCTGGAAGCGACCCATCCGGAACGTTATCGGGATGACAATCGAGTCTGGGCCGGCGAGACGGCGCGGGTGCCACCGGAGCCGGACCTGTTTCTCTTCGATGACGAAATCGGCAACGAGTACTTCTACGTGGTCATTCAGCCGGACCGCCGGGCGCCCAGGCTCTCCGTGCTCGCCTTGCCTGATCCTCCTGAGCCCGTTCCGGCGCCGCCACCACGGCCGGTGAAGGCGCCCGTGTCCGGCGGTGCGTCGCCGCTGGCCGCGCTGCCCGCTGCCGCCCCCCAACGGCCCAAGATCGTGCAGTTCAGCGTGCGCGGCGCGGGCACCGCTCAGACGCCCATGCGCGGTGTTGTTCTGATACCCGAGGCCGATGACCCGGATCCTAACGCATACTTTGCACCCGATCCCTACGGCGACCCGGGAAAACTGGTGTTCGAGTTCCGTCTGCGCCACGAAGACTAGCTGTTCGGAAATATCGAACACAAACGGCGATACAGCTGGTGTGGGACCCGGCCGGGGCGCCAGGCGAATGCGGCTTCAAGCCCCCGTATAACGCATCCGTGATCGGTTCAGCATACGCGGTGGGGGCCGTACCGGCACGAGCCGCCGGGACACGCCGTGAATACCTCCCTGTAGGCTCTACGGCCGCTATCCCTGCGGCCGACGGTCCCGGCCACTCATGCCGGTAAGGCCTAACCGAACACCCATGCCGTGTGACACAGGCTCGCTTGAGAGACCCTCAGTCGTTCGGATTCCGGTGACAAAGGACGCCCACTGCAATAGTGTGGTTGGAGAGGAGTGACATCGTCTGCGTGAGGACCACACAATGAAGACGAAAATCCCAGCATACGGGTTCGCAGGCTTGCTGGCATCGGTCTTGCTGTTGACTTTAGCCGGTTGTGACAAGCCCCAGGAGCCCCCAGCCCAGGCCGCCACGACCAGGCTTTTCTCGGAGGAGGACGCCGTACAGCTGCGGCTGACGGAGAGCGAGTGGGAAGAATCGGTTGCGGTTCGCGACGTGACCCGCGGACCGCTCATCGTCCTGCAGACGCCTCCTGTGGAGCAGAGCGCGCGCGGCCCTCTCATCGCCACGACAACGCCGGTCGACCTTGTCGTCTTGTTCGAGGAGAACGAGGCCCCGGTGGATATGGCGTCACTCTCGGTACGCGCAAAGAAGGGCATTTTCTCCAAGTCGCTGACGGACACGCTCAAGCCCTACATCGACGGCACTACTGTAAAGGCCAAGGGCCTCGACGTGCCGACCGGGAAATTCAAGATAGAGATCCAGGTCGCCGATACCGGCGGCGAACGCACCAAGGACACGTACCGCCTGGAGGTCAGTAAACGCTAGCGCGGCGGAGTTTAACGGCCCACGCTATCGATGATGTCTTTGGCGTTGCGGTTGTACTGGCGTTGAATGTCTCGAAGCATGTCGAATTGCTCCGCGGGGCTGTTCCGGCCGGGCCCGGTCAGACCCGGCCCGTAGGCACGGTGCAGATTCACCAGGCGCAGCCGGCCTTTCCGCTCCACCTGGAGAACCACGGGTGCTCCCGAGTACGTGCTTTCAACGGCATCCATAAAATCGCTGGTGTCATACAGCTCCAGACCGTTGATGCTGCGCACCACATCGCCGGGGCGCAGGCCGGCATGTGCCGCCGGCCCTGACCGCAC
>JASJBY010000188.1 GCA_030066245.1 Gammaproteobacteria bacterium | reverse complement strand
AGCGTGCATGACACGGACGGAGAGAATAATGGCAAAGCGGATGAGCCGAAGCCCACCGGAAACGAAGTAGCGAAAAGAGGATTCGAGATGCGAAAAGCCCCCTGGCAACGGTGGGCAAACGCTTTATGCGTTTTTGCGAGAGTTACGCGGCGCATTTTCAGCGGCGTACGCGCAATGTCTTTTCCCAGTCCCGGCAATACCTACGCGGTCTGATGCAAGCGCGCAAGAAGAACATGGAACGCATGGCGGAAGTGGTTCCTGAGAGCGACGAGCAGGTGCTGCAGCATTTCCTGACGAATTCTGATTGGGATGAGCGGGGTGTGTTGGATCAAGTGGCACTGGATGCCGATGCGCTGCTGGGAGGAAGCGAGGACAGTGCGCTTTTGATGGATGAGAGCGGGTTCACCAAGAAGGGCAACAAATCGGTGGGGGTGGCGCGGCAATGGAACGGTCGACTGGGCAAAGTGGACAACTGCCAGGTTGGGGTTTATGCGGCGCTCAGTTGTGGGCGTTTATCCACGCTGATTGACACGCGCCTGTACCTGCCCGAGCAATGGGTCAAGGACAAGGCGCGCTGCGATGCGGCAAAGGTGCCCTACCGAGCGAGGAAGGCCAAGAGCAAGCCGGAGCTGGCGCTGGAGATGGTCCGACACGCCCGTCAGTTGGGGGTGCGGTTCGGCTGGGTGGGTATGGATAGCCTGTATGGCAATACGCCGGCGTTGTTGCGCGCATTGGCCGATGACGGGGAGGTGTTCGTGGCAGACGTGCACAAGGACCAGCCCATTTACCTTGCCGCTCCACAGCCGGTGATACCGGACTTGCCGTCAGGACGGGGACGCAAACGTAAACGTCGGGTGGCCCAAAGCGAACCGGTGCGCGTGGACCAGTGGATGGAAGCCCAACCGGCTGCGGCGTGGCAACGCCTGAGGTTACGCGAGAGCACAAAAGGCAAGCTGCAAGTAGAGGTGTTGCATCAGCGGGTCTGGGTATGGGATGGGCAGGAGGCCGAAGCGCGTCACTGGCATCTGATTGTTCGCCGGGAAGTGAAATCACCGGAGAAGCTCAAATATAGCCTGAGCAATGCATCGGAGGAGATCTCGTTAGAACGTTTGGCCCAGATGCAAGGCCAACGTTACTGGGTTGAGCGGTCGTTTCAGGATGGTAAGGGTCAGGCCGGGCTGGATCATTACCAAGTGCGCGGGTGGAAGCCCTGGCATCATCACATGGCCCTGGTGATGATGGCGATGCTGTTCATGCTCAAGGAGCGCATTGAACAGCACGAAGAGCATCCGTTGTTGAGTTGCGCGGATATCGAAACCCTGTTGGCGCACTTCTTACCGAGACGGGATGTCGGTGTTGACGAGGTCATCCGACAGATGGAGTTCCGCCACCAGAAACGACAGGCGGCCATTGATTTAGCCTACGGGAAACAACAGCTTGAGTGATGAGTTGCGCCCGTGGGCAAAGTGACAAAGTAGAACTAGTGAGTAGTGAATAGGGGGTAGTGACTGGTGAGTAGTGATTCGTGAATCGGCAGGAGTTTAGCCCAGGCACGCAGGCAGCCACGGCACGCGAAAGACTCCATTCTTTTTGGCTTTTTGACCCAATGATCTCCGTGGCTAATGTTCCGGTGCAAACTGTTCCCGGATTCAGCTACGCCCCATCCGTGCCACGAGTCTCATAAGTGGGTCAGGTCGTAGTTCACGCTATCAGCAGCCAAACTCTCTCTGATTCATCATTTACCAGTCACCCTTTACGATTCACGGTTCACCATTCCCTACTCACTATTCACCAGTCACTATTCACTGATCACCATTCACTGATCCCCATCCCCCTGCAGCCGAATGACACGACCATCAAACATGGATTTCGAATACCGCTTCACCGTCGCCATGAGCAGCGTCGATGCCGCGGGCGTGATGTTTTTTCCTGAGCTCTTGCGCCATGCGCACGATGCTTACGAAGCCTACATGAAATTCTTGGGGCATGAGCTTTGCGTGGTGCTGGCGCAAGACCAATACGTACTGCCCATACGGCGTGCAGAGGCCGACTATCTGCAGCCCATGCGCTTGGGCACGGAGTTCGTCGTCCGCCCGGCCATCTCCCATATCGGCGAGACATCCTTTGCCGTTGTTGCCCGTTTCGTGGGGGGCAACGAGGAGTTGTACGCCCGGACGGAGACCATACATGTTTGTGTCGACAAGGGGACAGGGCGGCCCATGAGGCTGCCAGAGAAACTGCGGGATTCACTGCCGCGAGAACCGGAGGCTCAGGCCTGAAGGGCGTCACGCCCTTGGACATTCATGCCTTGGCGCCGGTGGGAAATGCCTATAAAACTGGGGGTGTGGGTAGAACGTTCTGGTGTATACTCGGGCCCGTTCCGGATATTGGGCAGCTACCACAGAGGAGAACAACCATGAGTGTGAGAACAACCTCCCGTTTGACGATGGCTTCGGTTTTCGCGGCTGGGCTGGCGTGTTTTGGGAGTACGATGGCTGCCGAGGAGGGCACGGTCTCGGTCATGTCGCCTTGGGAGGGTTCGGGGGACGTCTTCCAGGTGGCTCCGGACAAACTCATGGTGCTCAGCCGTTACACAGGGATCATGTACATCAAGGAGAAAGAGGGCTCGTTGGATACCGCCGTCATGCTTTGTCCGGGCGTCGATGAAATCAACGTCGAGACCAAGAAAACCAAGGGCCGCGGTCACTGCATCATCTCCGATGGTGAGGACAACCTGGTGTTCTCGGAATGGACCTGCGATGGCACGCTCGTTGGCTGCGAGGGTGATTTCAAGATCACTGGCGGCACCGGTAGATTCGAAGGCATCTCCGGCGGGGGCAAGATGCAGGTGCGCACCGCGCTGATCGAGGCGGCCATCGATCTGTCCAGCGGCTCGGTGGTGAAGGATGCGGCCGGTCTGGCCGTGTGGCCGAAGCTCCAGTACAAGATTCCGGGCCAGTAGCAGGACCGCTTAGGCAGCCGCAAGGCACAGGCCGGACGTTGTCTTCCGGAGGTAACTCGTCGCCGGACATCCGACCGGCGCACGGTTCTCCGGAGAACTGTGTGAAGCCGCTGCGCGCTGCGTCAGCCCGTCCGGTGGCGCCTGAGCTAACTTTTCCGGCATAGGCGCTCCGTATTTTGCTGGGCTTTAAGCGGTCGCTCGGAAGCTGGAGTGCCGGTCCTGTCGACGCGTCTTGGGCGGTCTCCGCTTTAAATGTACACTCATGCCTCGGGGAAAGAGTCCGGACTAACTACACAGGAGTACGGCCATGAGCAGGTTAATCAGGTTTCGGGGAGCGTTGGCTACGGTTCTCGTCGTTGGTTTTTGGTTTTCGAACGATGGCATGGCCGCGGAGGAAGGCACGGTCACGGTGATGTCGCCCTGGCAGGGCTCGGGCCAGGTTTATGAAGTCGCGCCGAATCGCCGTCTCGTGCTCGCCGAATACGCTGGGATCATGTATATCGAAACGGGAGAAGGCTCCCTGGATACCGCCATCATGCTGTGTCCTGCCGTACAGACGATCGACACCACGACAAAGGAGTCCGGAGCCCACGGACACTGTGTGATCAGCGACGCTAACAAGAACCTCGTGTACTCGGAATGGACGTGCGAGGGTGCTGTCGGTGCGTGCGAGGGAGACTTCAAGATCACGGGCGGGACAGGCGAGTTTGAAGGTATCACGGGCGGTGGCCGAATGCTGGTGAGAACCGCGTTGGTCGAGACCGCCATCGATCTCTCGAGCGGCTCCGTGGTCCAGGACGCTGCCGGCCTTGCCGTTTGGCCTGAGCTAAAATACAAAATTCCTTAGATTTTAAGATCCCTTAACAGGCCACGAAAGCGAACTTTGCGGCGTTCGCCTGTTCTGGTGAGCGGCGCGGGCATAAGAGGTATCGCCCGGCGCCGCGGTCTGGGAGTACCAGTCCTTTTCGACGCCTTACAGACCGCTCAAATGGGCGGTGCCCAGTCTTTGGGCCTGCTGGTTAATCTGTTTGGCTCTCTGTTTGACGTAGGCGGATGGTGCATCTACCCGCATGCGGATGGGGTTCGGCAGCACCGCGGCCAGCAAGGCAGCTTCGGTAGGTGTTAGTGCGGCGGGAGGTTTGAAGAAGAATCGCCAGCTGGCTGCGCCGACGCCGAAAGTTGTGTCTCCAAACTGAGCGATGTTCAGGTAAACCTCCAGGATGCGTCGTTTCGGCCAGCTGAGCTCAATCAGGACGGTGAAGTAGGCCTCCAGGCCCTTCCGCACCCAGGCGCGGCCGGGCCAGAGAAACAGGTTCTTGGCAACCTGCTGGGAGATGGTGCTGGCGCCGCGCATGCGGCCCGTGGTGCCCCGTTCCGCAAGAGCATGCCGGATCTCTACCAGGTCAAAGCCCCGATGCACCGGAAAACGCTGATCCTCGGCAGCAACAACCGCCAAGGGGACGGATGCCGGAATGTCGGTCCACGGCACCCACTCCTGGGTGACTGGTTGTGAGCTCTTTCCGTCGAGCCATCCCCCAAGCTGTCGCTGCAGGATGAAAGAGGAGGTGGGTGGATCCAGCCATCGCAACGACACGGTCGTCAGGGCAGATAAGGCAATGGTAACCAGGGCCGCCATAGCCATGAACCGACCCGCTCGACGCAACAATTTGAGGGCTTTGCGTCCGCGTTTCATACGATCCCGTGGCCGGTTAGGTTGGTAATGTCAAGGGCGTGGACGTGGGCGACGCTGACTTAAGGACCAGCTTACGTTGCTTGTGGCGAACCTTCAGGTACCTCCCTCAGGATCCGCCATCGCAGGGTCCCGGCGGGGGATGGCGTCTGTCGCAGCGCCCGCGGCTATATTATTTTTCGCAGCCCTTATTGATAGTCACCTGCTGCACCGGGACCAAGCTGTCATCACTGTAGCGGGGTAGACGCTCCAGAAACGCCTGGCGGCCCTGAGCGACGTCGATCGCTGTCTACAGTTGAGGCCAGCAGCCGGTACTTGAGATTCTATTCCTTCTTCTGGCCGTCACATTTTCTTATTTTCTTCGCCATGTTGTCCGACCGCAGAATACTGTTGCGTATCAGCAGCAATGGCCTTTGCTATCGTTCCGTGTTGCGGAACGCATTTAGCTTGGTCCCTAGCCCGGATTTCTCACCAGGCGGACCACGGAGCGCAGATTATGTTGGCAAACTCAACACATTGGCTTCACCGAGCCGATCCTCCTGATAAACAAGCCGTCCTATTCGGTTCTTGGCCCACTCTGGCCTTGCATCTTGACCGATCCCCCTCCATCTGCGCTTCGCTTTCCTGCTCCGCTGATGGGCCAGGGTTGCCCATCCGTGGGCAACCCGTTCGGCGGGATAAAGGTCCGCGGGACCTTTATCACTTTCCGCCTCACCCATAGCTACAGCTATGCCTCTGCGGGCGATCGGCCAATCTGCTTTGCCAGTCCGACCCAAGATTCCGAATCCTGGTGAGAAATCCGGGCTAGTGGCAGTCGCCCTACGATTTGATAAGCCGCTCATACGCCGGCAGGGTCAGGAAATCTTCAAGCGTGTCCTGGAGACACAGGCTCTCGAAGATGTCCCTTGCGTCGTCGAAGCGTCCGGACCGGAAGCGTTCCTGGCCAATCTCCTCCTGGATTTTGGTCATCTCCTCGTCAATGACGCCGCTCAGACGCGCCTTGGTGAGCACTTCCTCGCCAATACTGCTGCCCGTATGCAGCCACTGCCAGAGCTGGGTGCGAGAAATCTCTGCCGTAGCGGCATCTTCCATCAGATTATAGAGCGGCACGGCGCCGGACCCACCCAGCCAGGCTTCTATGTACTGGATGCCTACCCGCACGTTATGGCGTAGCTCGCCATCTGTTCGGCTGCCGCGTGGCGCTTCCAGCAGATCAGCCGCGACCACCCGCACGTCCTCACGTTTCCGTTCAATCTGGTTGGGCTCCGGCATGTGGGTGTCGAATACCTCGCGGGCCACGGGGACCAGGGCGGGGTGTGCCACCCAGGTGCCGTCGTGACCGTCCTGCACCTCACGCAGCTTATCCGCACGGACCTTCTCCATGGCCTGGGAATTCGCCACGGCGTCACCTTTAATCGGGATCTGTGCAGCCATGCCACCCATGGCGTGCACCTCGCGTCGGTGACAGGTCTTTACCAACAGTTGTGTGTAGGTACGCATGCAGGGCTGAGTCATGGTGACCTCGCCTCGGTCGGGAAGAACGTGCGTGGCGTCGTTGCGGAAGCTTTTGATAAAGCTGAAGATGTAGTCCCAGCGGCCGCAGTTCAGGCCTGACGAGTGCTGACGCAGCTCGTAAAGAATCTCGTTCATTTGAAAGGCAGCCGGCAAGGTTTCTATCAGCACGGTTGCCTTGATGGTACCCGGCGGAATGCCGAGAAGGTCCTGGGCTTTAACGAAGACGTCGTTCCATAGCCGGGCCTCGAGATGGTGTTCAAGTTTCGGCAGATAGAAGTACGGTCCCGTCGCGTTCTCGAGCAATGTTTTGGCGTTGTGGAAGAAGTAGAGACCGAAGTCGAATATCCCACCCGGGACCGGCGTGTCGTCCACCAGCATGTGCTTCTCGCGGAGATGCCAACCCCGAGGGCGCACGAGCAAGGTGGCGGTTTTGTCGCCCAGCTCATAACGTTTGCCAGACTTGGGATCCTCGAAGCTTATAGTCCCGGCAATGGCCTCGCGGAGGTTTACCTGCCCTTGCACCAGATTGTCCCACCCGGGTGAGCAGGCGTCTTCAAAATCGGCCATGAAACAGCTGGCACCGGAGTTGAGGGCATTGATGACCATCTTCCGGTCGACGGGCCCGGTTATCTCGACCCGCCGGTCCATCAGATCACCGGGCAGAGAGGCCACGGTCCACTCACTCGTGCGGATGTTCTCAGTTTCCGGCAGGAAGTCCAGCTTTTCGCCGGCGCTCAGGCGGGCCTGAGCCTCCCGCCGGCGAGCGAGCAAATCGACCACCCGAGGCATGGCTTCCCGAGCGAGTCGGGTTACGAAGGTGAGTGCCTCGGGCGTGAGTATGGTGTCGTAGCCGGGCCGCATGGGCCCGCTCAATTTCCATGAAGCATCTGACGAGTTCATCGTTGCCTCACCTCCTTGCCGGTGACCGGGACGCCTGGACGCTCGCCCCTTTGAAACGCAGTGAGCCGGGTGCCCACTGTTATTTTCTTGCTTCGATTTCCGTGTCGGACAAACGTTCCTGCACGGTGACCAGGGCCGTAGAGTCCAGTTCTCCGTCTCCGGAGCCGACCAGAGCATTGATGTACTGAGTGACCTGCGCTGCTCCGGGCAGCGCAAGACCCAGCTCTCGCGCCGTCTCCAGGACGATGCGCATATCCTTCTGGTGGAGCCGGGCCATGAACCCCGGCTCAAAGTCTCTCTCCAACATGCGCTGGCCATGCACCTCCAGCACCCGACTGCCCGCAAACCCGCCCAGCAATGCTTCGCGCACCTTGACCGGGTTCACCCCGGAAGCCGTTGCCAGAATAAGGGCTTCCCCGACGGCGGCGATAGTCTGGGCGATCACGACCTGGTTGCATGCCTTGGTGACCTGACCCGCGCCGTTGCCACCCACATGGACGACGTTTTTCCCCAGCACCTGGAGCAGCGGCAGGACCCGTTCGAACGCCTCGGTGCGACCTCCGGCCATGATGGACAAGGTGCCATCGATGGCTCCCTTTTCACCGCCTGACACCGGGGCATCAAGCATCTCCACGCCTGCGTTGCGCAGCTTGTTGGCCATCGAACGGGTGGCCGATGGCGAAATCGTGCTGTTGTCGACCACCACGGCGCCGTGCTTCGCGCCGTGAATGATGCCGTTGTCCCCGAGCACGATCTGTTCCACGTCCGGCGTGTCAGAGACGTTCGTGAACACGACCTCTGCATGGCGTGCCACGTCGGCGGGCGAGGAGCAGACCGTGGCACCCGCGTCCGTCAAAGGAGGCAGGGCCTCGGTGCGCCGGGCATAGACCCACACCGGATAGCCCGCCCGGAGCAGGTTCAAGGCCATCGGCCGTCCCATGATGCCAAGGCCTATGTAGCCGACTTTCTCCGCCATTTAGTTGCTCCGCTGAAGATTCCAGTAAGTGACAAACAAGTGATTTCTCCCGTCCGCGCTCTCACGCCGTAGCAGGGGATGTGCAGCCGTTCCAAGCGATGGCATCAGCGCACCTTCTTACCGGCACCACCAGGAGAAAAGCGCCGTTTCTTCACCTCTGGTTATTATCTACACTCTTTCTGCCCGCTGCCCGCTGCCCGCTGCCCGCTGCCCGTCGCTCACTGCCCGCTGCCCACTACTCACGGCTCACTACTCACTAGTCACTAGTCTCAATTTCCGTAGACCTGTCGCGGAAGCCACAATACCACCTCGGGGAAGATGACGCATATCGACAGACCGACCGCCTGCAGAAACAGGAACGGCACCGAGGCACGGTAGATCTGCGCCATGGTGATCTCCGGCGGAGCTACGCTCTTCAGATAGAACAAGGCGTAGCCGAAAGGCGGGCTGAGGAAAGACATCTGCATGTTCACCATGTAAACCACGCCGAACCACAACGCCAGCTCCTCCGGAGCGACACCGGGCAGTCCGAATACGCCATCGAAGCTCAGCGTCTTCATCAGCGGTACGAAGATGGGCACCGCGAGCAGCAGGATCCCCACCCAGTCCAGAAACATGCCCAGCACCACCAGGAGGGCCATCATGAGGACCAGGATGCCATAGGGGCCAAGCCCTGTGCCGATGATGGTCTCATTAACGAACTGCTGTCCGCCGTTGACCACATAAAAGCCGACGAACAGAGTGGCGCCGAAGATTATCCACAGCACCATGCCGGTGACCCGCAGCGTAGTCAAGGCGGCCGCCCGTATGTTCTCCCAGCTCAGGCGCCGATGCATGGCAGCTACCACGATGGCGCCAAAAGTGCCGACGCCCGCCGCTTCCACCGGTGTGGCTATCCCCGCGAAGATGATGCCGAGCACCAGGGCAACCAGGGCGATGGGGGCGAACATATTGCCCAGCAGACGAATCTTCTCCTGAGTGCTCACCCGTTCATCGATGGGGAGAGCAGGGCCGGCCTCCGGCTTGATCCAGGTCACGACGGACACGTACAGGATATAGAGTCCGGACAGGATAAGCCCGGGAATGACCGCGCCGATGAAGAGCTCGCCCACTGACTGCTGTGCCACCACGGCGAACAGAATCGCCAGGATGGACGGTGGGATCAGAATGCCCAGGGTGCCGCC
>JASJBY010000187.1 GCA_030066245.1 Gammaproteobacteria bacterium | reverse complement strand
CCGGCACATTGCGGCAGTTACGTTCACCAACAAGGCAGCTCGGGAAATGAAATCTCGGGTCTCCGAGCTGCTCAAGAACCAGAACACCCGGGGGCTCGCCGTGTCGACCTTCCATACCCTCGGGCTCAACATACTGCGCCAGGAGGCACCGGGGGTGGGTCTGCGCAGCGGCTTTTCCATATTCGACGACCAGGATACCCAGGAGCTTCTCCGGGAGACGGCGCAGCGGGCTTGCCTGAGCGATGGTGACTACGCCGACCTGCTGCATCGGGTAGCTCGGTGGAAGCAGGCCATGGTCGGCCCGCAGCAAGCGCTGCGCGAAGCGGGCGATGCCCGTGAGACAGGGGCTGCCCAGTGCTACGCGCAGTACGAGCGCAGCCTGCGGGCTTACAACGCGGTGGATTTCGACGATCTCATCGGACTGCCGGTGCAGCTGTTCGAACAGCACCCGGAAGTGCTCGAGCGCTGGCAGGGACGACTTCGCTACCTGCTGGTGGACGAGTACCAGGATACGAATGCCGGCCAGTATCGGCTGGTGCGCCTGCTGACCGGGGCGCGCGGTGCGCTGACGGCCGTGGGCGACGACGACCAGTCGATCTACGCCTGGCGCGGCGCCAGGCCCGAGAACCTCAAGATCCTCAGGGATGACTTCAGCGATTTGAAGATCATCAAGCTCGAACAGAACTACCGGTCGGCAGGCCGTATCCTGAAGGCCGCGAACGCGCTCATTGCCAACAACCCCCATGTCTTCGAGAAGGTGCTGTGGAGCAAGCTCGGCTACGGGGACCCACTGCGGATCATTCTCGCACGGGACGAGACGCACGAGGCCGACTGGGTGGTTTCCGAGCTGCTCAGCCACCGCTTCCGCCACCGCAACGACTTTCGGGACTACGCCATTCTCTACCGGGGCAATCACCAGTCCCGGGTTTTCGAGAAGGCCTTGCGGGAGCACCGCGTGCCCTATTTCCTGAGCGGCGGCACGTCGTTTTTCTCCCGCAGTGAAATACGCGACGTCATGGCCTATCTGCGTCTGCTGGCAAACCCGGATGATGATGCTGCTTTCCTGCGAGTGGTCAACACACCCCGTCGGGAGATCGGTTCATCGACCCTGGAGAAGCTGGCTGGCTACGCGCGCGAGCGGGACGCCAGCCTCTTCGCAGCAGCGCAGGAACTGGGGCTGGAACAGCATCTCTCGGCTCGTGCCGTGGACCGGCTGCGGCGTTTCTGCACCTGGTTGGACAAGTTTGCACAGCGCGCGGCAAGCGAGGAGACCGTGCCGCTGGTCCGTGAGCTGGTGGAGGCTGTCGGCTACCGGCGCTGGCTGGAGGACACCAGCTCCAGCAGCAAGGCGGCCGAGCGGCGCATGCAGAACGTAGACGAATTGCTGGAGTGGCTACAGCGTTTTTGCGACGAGAGTGACAGCGAAACCGGTGTGGGAGAGCTGGTGGCGCGAGCCATCCTGATGGATGTGCTGGAACGCCAGGAAGAAGAGAACACCTCGGACCGAGTCAACCTGATGACCTTGCACGCCGCCAAGGGCCTGGAGTTTCCGCACGTCTTCGTGGCCGGCATGGAGGAAGAGCTGCTACCGCACAGGACCAGTCTGGAAGAGGAAAACCTGGAAGAGGAGCGGCGACTGGCGTATGTCGGCATCACCCGGGCGCAGCGCACCCTCACCTTCAGCCTGGCCCGCAAACGGCGGCGCTACGGCGAGTGGGAAGAGCGTGAGCCGAGCCGGTTCCTCGCGGAGCTGCCAGCGGACGATCTGGAATGGAAAGGGGGCGACGGCGCCGCCGCGGATCCGGCCGCGCGCCAAGCCCAAGGCAAGTCGCAGCTCGCTGGTCTGCGAGCCATGCTGGACCCATGAGCCTGCTGTTCGGCTCGCGGCCCGGGCAGCAACGGCAGGCTGTGGTCCAGGCCGGCTGACGACCCTCGCCCTAGGAAGGGGCTGCCCCAGTCTCGCCACCCGCGTCGGTGGCCGTGGCAGTGCCGGCCGAGCTCGCTCCGACCTGCTCCAGCATGTGCATCACGGCTTTTTTCACGTCCTCGTCGGTGAGGGTGGGGTTTCCCCCCTTGGCCGGCATCCCCTTGTAGCCGTTGATGGCGTGATCGAGAAGCACCGGGATCCCCTGGTCGAGGCGTGCAGTCCAGTCCTCGCGAATGCCCGTTCTCGGAGCACCGGCAATGCCGGACGTGTGACAGGCGGCGCAGGCGGCCTGCACAATCTGTTCACCGGTACGCTCGGCGGGAGGTGCCGCCGCCGCTGTCGGAGCCGGTTCTGCAGGCGCCTGGCCGGCGATGCGGACCTTACCCAAAGGGCGTATACGCTCCTCCACGGTGGACTTTCCACCGTATATGCCGGTGACGCTTTCCTGCTCAAGCTGGCCGACCGAGTTCGCCAGAATGATAATGGCGATGGTAAACACCACGAGCCCCGACAGCACACCTACGAAAACCCTCACAAAAACATCGTCTTTCTGGCTCACGGCAATCCCCTTGAATGGCGGTCAAGCTGGGAAGCTCCAGTATAGCGGGAACGGTTCCTCCATGAAACTTGCGTGAAGGTGGCGAAACAGCCCTGTTGCCAGGTGGTCACGGGCACCGAAGAAGCGCGGGCTTTGACCGCTCGCGGCGCGCCGTGGACCACACGACCGCGAAAAGGTATCCTCTTGAAGCTCATCATCAGCGCCCGTGGCTCAGTTGGATAGAGCGTTGGCCTCCGGAGCCAAAGGTCACAGGTTCGAATCCTGTCGGGCGCGCCAATACTCCTCGGTCTGCCGCCAGCGCGCCCAAGCAGAGTGGCTTAACGAATCGCGCCGATACGCCGGGTGAGCACGCCCGCCACGTGCTTGCGGGGTACGTTTGCGCGGTAGCGATAGACCGGCTCTTCCGGATCCGCAGCCGACTCCACCACCGCGTCGGGGAAAAGTACGGCAATGTCTTCTTTCGAAGGCGCCATCACCTCGAGAACATCGTGCCCATCGGGACTCGCGTTGAGTCTCAGCAAAGAGTTGTCGATGAATAGTCGCACCCTGCCCTCACTTGCGTTTCACGTCCGTCGGCTTGGCGTGAGAAGCCGGAGCAAGATCCGTGCAAACCCACCTGCGAACACACAAATCATGGAGTTACCTCGTCGGCAGCGCATCCTCGGTGGCGATCTGTAAAGAATCCCGACACGCCTCTGCGCAGGCCCCGGTCTGCTTCCCGGGGGCTCCCGGCATCCCAGGGCCGCACGGCGTGCTCATCGGCTATACTCGGTACTTCAAATACTTGCCATCAATCTCCGCGATTCTTATGTCGTCAGCGCCGTTTCTCCGCCTCGTCAGGGCAGGTCTCGCCACGTTGCTGTTGGGCATGGTGGCCGAAACCGCAATTCTCGCGGCACCGCCGCCGGGGGACTCAGCGTCGGACGCGGGTCCGGGCACCTATGAGTTCGTGATTTCGTCTGGGCTGGAAGGGGGTGGGTACTTCGCAGTCGCTAAGCGCCTAGCAACCGTGTTGGACAGGAACGGCAGTCGCTCTCAGTTGCTGGCCAGCCAAGGTTCGATTGAAAACCTGAAGCGTCTGACTTCGGCCGGGGACCCAACCAACATTGCGCTTGCGCAGGCCGACGCCCTAACGGCTTTCCTCGCTGACGCTCCGCAGCATCAGGAATCGACGGCAATCATCGACGCGTGGGGCGAAGAGTGTCTGTTCGCCATCGTCCCGGCACAGAGCGACTTGAAGAGCGACCGTGACTTCAGGAACCGGGAGGTCAATATCGCGGTCGCCGGGCCTGACAGCGGACCCGCAGCAACGGTTCGATACCTGAAACAAGGCAAGTCCAAACTGAGCGGCGTCAGTCTACACTACATGGCGCCGGAAGAGGCCCTTTCTCGAATGACCTCACCGGGCGGCGGAGACAAAATTGACGCGCTCCTGCTGGTGCAGCACCCGAAAGCCCGTCCGCCGGTCATGAACGCCGTGTTGGATGACATGGATCGATACCGGTTCCTGACCATTCGAGGGCTCGGCAGAGCGGCGACCCTGCCGAATGGAAAGCTTGTATACCGGAGAGCGGAGATCACGCCGACGCCCAGATCGGGCATAGCCGTCAAGACAGTCTGCACCAAGCGCCTACTTTTGGGCAGTAAGAGCAAGCTGGGCGAAGGGCGTCTCGATGCGTTGACGACGCTGGTGAAGCAGCACTGGCGCGACATCTACGTGCGCCCGACCGATACCCCGTCTCGTTAGCACCGCCACTCGGCGTCAGCCGACTCATCTTCTGGCGGCTGCTCACCCCTCAGCGATCTGTTTCGGAACGGCTTTTTGACGTTCGGTCCGGGCTCGACCGGGCCTCAGCACGCTAGGACGCGCCGTCACTCGCGGCAGGAGTTGCAGCGATTGCCTTGTGTTCTTCCTGGGCCAGGGCGTTGATGACCTTGATAACGTTCGGGTAGGTCCCTGCCAGACTCCCGGAAGTCCGGTATTTGCCGTTGATGATGACCGCCGGCACACCGTCAATGCCGTATCGTTGGCTCATGACGGTGGCCCGCCTGACATTGGCGCTTACCGCAAACGAGCCCCAGGCTTTGCGAAAGTCTTCCTTATCGACGCCGTGCTCCGCGAAGAATGCCATGATCTGTTCGCTTGTCTGCAGGGGGCGGCGATGGCGGTGTATGGCTTCAAAGAACGGCTCGTGGATCTGCTCCAGGACACCCAGTGCCTCGGCCGTGTAATAGGCCTGCGCGTGCAGCGCCCAGCGTTCATTGAATACTGCCGGCATGCGACGAAATTCGACGTAGTCGGGCTTCTTCTTCGCCCAGCGCTTCAAGTACGGTTCCAGGGTGTAGCAGTGTGGACAGCCGTACCAGAACAGCTCCACAACCTCTATCCGCTCCGGATTCGCCGTAGGCTGCGGCGGACTCACCTTCTCATACTGGCCGTAGATCTGGAATATCCCGTCCGTTCCCTGCGCGGCGCCGACGGCGCCAGCGGACAGCAGAAGTGCAGCGGCGAGCATGGTGGCAAACTGTGCTTTCATGCAGAAAATCTCCCCGCGTGCCGCACCGGGGCGACGCGCTGTGGATAAGCAGAACCGGCGTCTTAAGGATAGCGGGCGTTTGAGCACCTGGCGAGCGCGACGGACGTGATGGTGCGCGCCGCCGCTAGCGTGCCAGTTTAAGACAGCGCCGGCGGCGAGCGCAGGCCTTTGCTTATCGGTATAAGCCGGCCAGGTAGGACGACACCGCGTCAATTTCCTGTTTGGTCATTCTGCCAGCGACCATACGCATCATCTTGTTGGGGTCGTTGGCACGGGCTTCCGACTTGAAGTGCCCGAGGGTGGTAGCGGTGTACTGGGCGTGCTGGCCCGCCAGGTAAGGAAACTTGGCCGCCGGGTTCCCCGCTCCTGCAGGGCCATGGCAGCCCATGCAGGCGCTGAGGCCTGTCTCGGCGTTGCCGCCGCGGTAGATTTTCTCACCCAGGTCCACTAGGTCGGGATCAGCCTCTCCGCCTGTCGCGGGCTGGCTGCCGAAGTAGGCAGCGAGATCGTCCATGTCCTGGTTGCTCAGAGCGGCAACCATGCCGAGCATGGTGGCATTCTGACGATTTCCCGATTTGTAGTCCCTCAGTTGCTTGGCGAGATAACTGGGGTGCTGGCCGGCAAGCTTGGGCCATTCCGGGTTTGTGCTGTTGCCGTCGGCGCCGTGACAGCCAGCGCAGACCGCCGACTTGGCCTTGCCCGCGGCAGGATCCCCCGCGGCTAGGACCGTTGGGCTCAACACCAGGCTGATGGCGGCAACTAGGTAGACAATGGTTTTATCCATGAAGCGATTGTCTGCGTTCACGTTAAGAAACGGGAGTTTGCACCGCGGAATCGCCCTCGGTTGTGGAGGGCGTCACACGGGCAGGCTACTTGGCCTTCTGGGTTGCGTAGAACGCCGCCAGGTTGGCAATGTCGGCGTCGGTCAGGTTGGCGACCATGGGCTTCATCATCGCGTTGTTACGGGCGCCCGACCGGTACTGCTTCAGTGCATCCACGAGATACGCTTCGTGTTGACCCGCCAGTTTGGGAAAGGTCGGCGCCATGCTGTTGCCGTCCGTTCCATGGCAACTCGCGCACATGGCAGCTTTCGCTTTGCCTGCCGCCGCATCGCCGGCGAGCGCAACACCTGAGATGCCGGCCAGAGCGCAGGAAAGGGCGGCAACAACTATTGTCTTTTTCATGGCTAGCTCTCCTGTAGGACTGAGGGGTCGGGGAAGGCGCGCTGACGTCCGCCGAAGCTGGGCCAACCCGGAAATTCAGAGGAACCTTATATACCAGATCACCGTGCTTGTGGCAAACTCACCACGCGGCTTTGCATGCCTGCGAAAAGGTCGAGACAGGCATTTTGGACAGCTGTCTGACGGTCACGTCAGCCGCTTTTCCTGATGCATCGAATGTTGATGTATATGGAGCCTGACAAACTCTCTTCAGTTCCCATAGCCGCTGCCCTGCAGCGCACACGCTTCCTGGTCGGCGCTCGACATGCGGTTCAGTTTCCCGCGGATACGGGTTGGGAAGTGGCGTTCGCCGGTCGCTCCAACGCGGGCAAATCCAGCGCCCTCAACGCCGTGGCCGGCATGCGGTCTCTGGCGCGCACAAGCCGCACGCCGGGGCGCACTCGCGAAGTGAACTTCTTTGTTGTGGACGAGGCCCGTCGGGTGGTGGACCTGCCCGGCTACGGCTTCGCCCGGGCCTCCGATGCAGAACGCCGTCGCTGGGCACGAACAGTAGAGCGCTACCTGCAGGAACGGCGCTCCCTGAAGGGCCTGGTGCTGGTAATGGACGTGCGCCATCCCCTGACCGCCTTCGACGAGAGGTTTTTGGTGTGGTGCCACGAGCTTCGGCTCGCAGTGCACATCCTTCTGACCAAAGCTGACAAACTGAGCAACAACCGCGCTCGCGCGAGCCTGCTCAAAACGCGCCGTCATGACGTGGTGACCCGCGGGCAGGTAACTGTGCAGCTGTTTTCAGCGCGCCAGCGCCAAGGTTTGCCAGCGCTGCAGAAACACCTTGCCGGCTGGCTGGGGTTACCCGTGTAACAGGCAAAAAAAAGCCCCGGTCCAACATTCGGGGGGAAGGGGATGAAACCGGGGCTAGCCAAAGCCCGGCTGGGGAAGCCGGGAGGGGTTTTCCCGCCCAGGGAGGGAGGGCGGGGAGCGCATTCCCCTGCGCTCTGTCAGCGTAGACCGGCCCTGGATCCAAAAGTTCCAGCGGCGGTCGGGACGCCCCGAAGCCACGTATCACGGCAGCACGGAGAGTGCGGCCGGATGCCGCACCCGCATGTGCAGTTGCCCCCGCCATGGCTGGATGACGCCGCGCGCTTCCAGACGTCTGCCGCTCAGCTCGGCCGGTGAGTAGTCCTGGAAGAGCCCCAGATGTTCTTTGTCGATACGCAGCTTGACGCGACGGTCCAGGTCTAGCCATAGGCCGTTGCCCCGGCTCTCGGCGCCAAGCACGCGCCCCTGGACCACCCGGTAACCCCGGGTGCTCCGCGGAATACGCTTAGCTTCAACCGGACGGTGGCTGGCCAGTCGCCAGAGACCGCGCCGGGCCGCCCGTGCCCGGCTCTCGGCCTCGGCATAACAGGCCTGCAGCCACAGGTTCGGCGGAAACACCAAAGCTGTCGCCAGCCCCTCCTCGAGCAGAACGCGTTGGAGATTGGTGCCGTCGTCCAGAAACAGATGGGCCAGCTGACGTCCGTGGCGATCCCGGCGCTCCGCATCGTAACGCAACCCGACCGTGGCGCGCCCTCGGAGCAGGCGCTTCACCGCCTGGCGCGCCTGCCGGGCGTAGGGTTGGGACGCCTTCCCGTCGCGTCCGAGCTCGGGCGTGTCCAGGCCGATGAGCCGCAGCTTGTCGCCATCGCTCAGCCGCAATGTGTCCCCGTCGTAGACATATGCCACCCTCGCCCGGGCATGCATCCGGTCTGTCGCACAGACCTCCTGGTCGGCCCAAGCCGCCGAGGCGACCAGCAGCGTTGCCAGGACCAGAAAGCCGCTTTCACGCCGGATCAAGGGGAAGCCCCGGAATTAACGCCTTCGCCCACCCGGAACGCAAACGGGCGCCCCGCTTGCGCGGGACGCCCGGCATGGCGTCGCGGGCCCGGTTGCCTAGCTTATGCCGTATTTGCGGCGGAACTTGTCCACCCGGCCCGCTGTGTCAAGCATCTTCTGCTTGCCCGTGTAGAACGGGTGGCAGGAAGAGCAGACTTCCAGGTGAAGATCACGTTTCGCGGTGGAGCGTGTCTTGAACGTGTTGCCGCAGCTGCAGGTTACGGTGATCTCGTCGTAGGCGGGGTGAATCTTCGCTTTCATCGCGGAAACCTCTGGCAATGAGGCTCTGCCATCGGGTGGAGCCTGAATGAGCCCGGTAAAATAGGTGATGGCGCTCCGGGATTCAAGTGGGGAGGGGTGAATGGTGACTCGTGAATAGTGAGCAGTGACTCGTTAAGCGTGAAGCGTGGAGGGGAACGGTGACTCCGGGGGAACGGTGACTCGGTTGACGGTGACTCGGTGACTCGGAAGAGGGAAGCGACCCACACCTATCTGGTCCACGTGACCCCCGTGCCTTGCGCCTAATCCTCGCCGAAGATCCCCAGACTCACCCACATCTCGTCCACCCGACGCTTCACTTCCGTGCTCATGGCGATCGGGCGACCCCATGTTCGCTGCGTCTCGCCCTGCCACTTGTTGGTGGCGTCGAATCCAATCTTTGAGCCCAGCCCTGAGACCGGTGAGGCAAAATCCAGGTAGTCGATGGGCGTATTCTCCAGCATGACCGTGTCACGCGCGGGGTCCATGCGCGTGGTCATGGCCCAGATAACGTCCGTCCAGGACCGCACATCCACGTCGTCATCCGTGACGACGATGATTTTCGTGTACATGAACTGCCGCAGGTAGGACCAGATTCCAAGCATGACGCGTTTCGCGTGGCCCGGATACTGTTTCTTCATGCTGACCAGCGCCATGCGATACGAGCAGCCTTCCGGTGGCAGGTAGAAGTCAGCGATTTCGGGAAACTGCTTCTGCAGGATGGGCACGAAGACTTCGTTCAGGGCAACACCCAGAACCGCCGGCTCGTCCGGCGGCCGACCGGTGTAGGTGCTGTGGTAAATGGGATCGTCGCGGTGGGTGATCCGGTCGACGGTAAAGACGGGGAAGGTCTCGACCTCGTTATAGTAGCCGGTGTGGTCGCCGAACGGGC
>JASJBY010000186.1 GCA_030066245.1 Gammaproteobacteria bacterium | reverse complement strand
GGCATTGGTGTTCGGTTAGGGCCGTACCGGCATGAGTGGCCGGGACCGTCGGCCGCAGGGATAGCGGCCGTCGAGCCTACAGGGAGGTATTCACGGCGTGTTCCGGCGGCTCGTGCCGGTACGGCCCCCACCGCGAATGCTAAACCGATCACGGATGCCCGCGACGGCATGATTGGCGGGCTATACAAGTCCTCCGAGATATCCAAGACTAACAACCACACCACCAGCGCAGGTCTGGTCGGAAGAAGCCATATGGGGGACTTTTGGAGATGACAATTCGAGTGGGCATTAACGGCTTCGGCCGCATGGGACGCCTGGGACTCCGGGTGGGGTGGGGCCGGGAGGGGCTCGCGTATACGAAGGTCAATGAAACCGCCACCGATGCTGCCGGCTCCGCACATCTGCTCAAGTTCGACTCCGTGCACGGTACCTGGCCGGTTGACTGTGACGCCGAGGCCGAGGCGGTGATCGTCGACGGCGAGCGTATCGCGTACAGCCGTGCGCCCGCCATCGCTGACACGGACTGGTCGGCCTGTGACCTTGTGATCGAGGCTACCGGCAGGCACCACAAATCGCCGAAGTCGCTGCAGGCGTACTTCGACCAGGGCGTCAAGAAAGTCCTGGTGGCGGCGCCCACGGAAGGGGCACTCAACATTGTCTACGGCATCAACGACCATCTGTACGACAGCAAAGCGCACCACCTGGTGACCGCGGCCTCCTGCACCACGAACTGCCTCGCGCCGGTGGTCAAGGTCATGCACGAGCAGGTCGGCATCCTGCACGGCTGCATGACCACCATTCACGATATCACCAACACTCAGACCATCGTGGACAAGGGCCACAAGGACCTGCGTCGGGCGCGCGCCTGCGGTCAGTCGCTTATCCCGACCACCACCGGCTCGGCCAGGGCCATCACCAAGATTTTCCCCGCGCTCGCCGGCAAGCTGAATGGACACGCGGTGCGTGTCCCCCTACTGAATGCGTCGTTGACCGACTTCGTGTTCGAAGCCGCAAGGCCGGTGACGGTCGATGAGGTGAACGGCTACTTCAGGCAGGCGGCCAGCGGGGAACTCGAGGGTATCCTCGGCTACGAAGAGCGCCCGCTGGTCTCCGTGGACTATCTCGATGATCCACGGTCGTCGATTGTGGACGCACTGTCCACCATGGTCATCGACGGGACCCAGGTGAAGATATATGCCTGGTATGACAACGAGTGGGGCTATGTGAACCGGCTCATGGATATTGCCGGCAAGATTGCCGAAAGACTCTGAGGTCGGGCACAGCCCGGAGTTCTCACCGGGATTTGGAATCTTGGGTCGCTCTGGCAAAGCAGATTGGCCGATCGCCCGCAGGGGCATAGCTGTCGCTATGGTGAGGCGAAAGAGAG
Source organism: Gammaproteobacteria bacterium (assembly GCA_030066245.1). Classification (GTDB taxonomy): domain Bacteria; phylum Pseudomonadota; class Gammaproteobacteria; order JAABTG01; family JAABTG01; genus JASJBY01. The sequence goes on along the minus strand of JASJBY010000186.1, from coordinate 7,854 downwards.
TAAAGGTCCAGTGGACCTTTATGCCGCCGAACGGGTTCCATGAATGGGCAACCCTGGGCCATCCAGCGTAGCGGGAACGCGAAGCGCGGATGAAAGGGGGACCGGTCAAGATGCAAAGCCAGAGTGGGCCAAGAGCCGAACAGGACAGGCTGTTCACAAGGAAGACAGGCTCGGTGAAGCCCATGTGTTGAGTTTGCCGACATAGTCTGCGCTCCGAGGTCCGCCTGGTGAGAAATCCGGCCTGTCTAGGCAACAGGTGCTGCCGACGGCTACTGTCGAAGCTTGAAAAGCTCCGGCGATGTTTCGATTCTGGTTGTCGGTATCGCGTGGGCTTCGCGCTGCGCGCGTACCTGCTGTGCGCGTCGCCAGAGGCTCGTCAGGTCACCGGCAACAGATGACGCCTCTCTTCCTGCACGCGGGCTTCATCCAGCCAGAGCCGCACGGCTTCCAGGAAGGAGGCCGGACCCGCCGCGTAGACCTGGCAGCGGGCCTGCTCTTCCAGGCGATTAACTCCCTCTGACAGCGCCCGCACAGCCTGTGCGGGCGCCACATCCAGGTCCAGCACCAGCCGCGTGTAGGTGAAGTTATCGAGCGCGTCTGCCCACGCTCGACAGCGATTGTCCATGTAGAAGCCGTCTTCCCGCGGCACCGCCCAGCACAGGTGATAGCTCTCGGCGTTATCAGTGGCGACCGCCGTCTCCACGAGGCTCTTGATGGTCGCAAATCCCACGTCATAGGCCAGGAACAGCGTGGGGTCGACGGCATCCTCTGCGAGCACGATGTTGCCCTCGGGCCCGGTAACGAAAACAGGCCCATCCGCCTGCACCGCTCCTGAGAACACGGCTTCGCTGAAGGACGAGCCGGCCTCCCGGCGCACGTGGAATTCCAGGTTGCGCCCATCGCAGGGACAGCTGGCGATGGGCAGCCGGGCCGCCGCACCCTGCTCCAGTGCCAGCGTGGCGCTCTGGCCCGCCAGAAAGCGAAGCCGCTGGGTGATGGGAGTCTGAACATGAAGGATGGCCAGCTCGTTGGTGGCGGGCGTCAGCTGCTTCACACGGGCCGGGATCTGCTGAAGGGGAATGTCCGCGCCGTCGTGGGCCTCCGCCGCCTCCAGGGTCAAGTCCGTCACCGCCGTATACGAGCACATGAGGACATAACCGAGATGTTGTTCGGTTACACTCATCTCGTACTCGTGTTCCCGCACTTTCAGGACGTCCCCCGACACCACCCGGGCCTTGCAGGAGCCGCAGGTGCCGCTGGTGCAGCCATAACGAAGCGCAAGGCCGTGGCGCAGGCCTGCCTCGAGGATGGAGTCCGTGCCATCCACAAAAAACTCGTGGCCGCTGGGGATCAGCTTGATCTGGGCCGCGATCATGCGCAGGAAAGTGTCCCTGGCCAGCAGCTCCGCCGTGCGCCGCGGCACTCGCGGACGCGATCTCAGGAGTTCGTCCAGCCACGACGTAAGCGAGCGGACTGCGGAGCGCAGTTCCGCCTCGTCCAGCTCTTCGAGCCCGGCCAGCTTTTCGCTGACCGCGTTGACGAGCTCCGAGTAGTTGCCTAATTCGGCCTTGGCTTCGGTCAGTTCCCGGGACACACAGGTCAAACGGCTTGCCAGCACCTCCGGCCGCGGCAGGCCGATCTCCTGGTCCCGGCGCGGCGCGGCCGCTGCCTTGATGCGCCGCACCCGCTCCAGCGCCGAGTCGTCCTCCAGGCGCGCCTCGGGAAAGGCGCGCAGCACATCAGACACGCTGACCTTGCCTTCGAAGGTATTGAGCTCGTTATCGCGGATGCGCTTCTGCAGTTCCCCGCGGCTGACGCCGACCAAACGGGCAGCGCGGGAAAGGGTTAAGAGTTCGTGCATGGACAAGCGAACCTCAGGCGGTGGGCGACGCATGCAGACGATGCCTGCAGTGACTGGCCATTGTCTTTATCAGTGTAACCGCACCGGCCCTCCGGAGCGCGGAACGGCCGCATGAGGACGGCCACCAGACGACTACCCACAGGGCATCGCGGGCAAACGTCCTCCGGCACGCCCATGGCATCAGGGGAACAGAATCGATGCCACCTCCCGGTATGAGGAAGCAAAGTGCACCGCGAGCCCCTCGCGCAGATGTTCGGGCAGCTGGTCGAAGTCCCGGCGGTTCGCCTCCGGCAATATCAGCTCAGACACTCGCAGGCGCCGCGCGGCGGTGACTTTCTCGCGGATTCCGCCCACAGGCAGCACCTGACCGGTGAGCGTGAGCTCACCGGTCATGGCGACAGGCCGGCGCAGCCGCCTTCCCCGGGCCAGCGAGAGCAAGGCTGTGGCCATGGTTATGCCGGCGCTCGGCCCGTCCTTGGGCGTCGCGCCTTCCGGTACGTGCAAGTGAATGAAGGCCTTTGCAAAAAACGCCGCGTCGGCACCGAAACGCTTGGCGTTCGCCATGATGTAGCTGTAAGCGATTTCCGCCGATTCGCGCATCACATCCCCGAGCTGGCCTGTGAGCTTGAAGCCCCGCGTCTCGCTATGCACCCGCGTCGCCTCCACCTCCAGGGTTGCGCCACCGAGGGCTGTCCACGCCAGGCCGGTCACGACGCCGACGCCTCCGGAGCGGCGCTCCGGGCGGAACATAGGTGGCCCCAGATACGACTCGAGCTGGGCCGTACCGATGCGTATGGGCGACGCCTCACCACCAAGCAGCTTGACGGCCGCCTTGCGCACAATGCGCCCGAGCTGTTTCTCCAGATTGCGGACGCCTGCCTCCCTGGCATAGCCTTCGATGAGCCGGCGCAAGGCGGCATCCGTGATCTTGAGCCGGGCGCTCTTCACCCCGCCCCTGGCCAGCTGCCTGGGCCACAGGTGGTGCCTGGCGATAGCCACTTTCTCGGCGGTGATATAACCAGCCAAATGAATGGTCTCCATGCGGTCCAACAGCGGTCCAGGTATGGTGTCGAGCTGGTTGGCGGTACACACGAAGAGGACATTGGACAGGTCGAAGCGCACGTCCAGGTAGTGGTCCAGGAAATCGCTGTTCTGCTCGGGATCGAGCACCTCGAGTAGAGCCGACGCCGGATCGCCCTGGTATGCCGAGCCGATCTTGTCGATCTCATCGAGCATGATGACCGGATTCGCGGTCCCCACCTCCTTGATAGCCTGAATGAACTTCCCCGGCATGGCCCCGATGTAGGTGCGGCGGTGCCCCTTAACCTCGGCCTCGTCGCGCATGCCACCGAGACTGAAGCGATAGAACTGCCGGCCCAGAGCGGAAGCGATGGAACGCCCAATCGAGGTCTTGCCCACCCCCGGCGGCCCCACAAGCAGCAGTATCGAGCCAGCAATCTGACCGCGCAGCGCTCCAACTGCTAGAAACTCGATGATGCGCTCCTTGACGTCGTCAAGCCCGTCGTGGTCGCGGTCCAGGGTCGCCCGGGCTGCCTGCAAGTCGAGCCGGTCCTCCGAGTAGCGCCCCCACGGCAGCGCCGTCATCCAGTCCAGATAGTTGCGGGTCACCGAATACTCCGGAGAACCCAGCTCCAGCACCGACAGCTTGCCCATCTCCTCTTCAATCCGCTTGCTTGCCGGCTCCGGCAGCTCGAGCGCGCGCAACCGCTCGCGAAACCGCTCCAGCTCCGCGCTACGGTCGTCTTTCGCAATGCCCAGCTCTTTCTGGATTTCTTTTAGCTGTTCTTTGAGGAAAAACTTACGCTGCTGCTCAGTCATGGTGTCCTGGATCCGCTCGCGGATCTGGGCCTGGAGCCTGGCCACTTCCCGTTGCTTCTGCAGCAGTATCAGCACCCGCTCCATACGCTTCACCAGGGGCACGATCTCCAGCACCTCCTGGAGCTCATGTGGCTCGGCGCTGGTCAAGCTCGCCGCGAAATCAGCGAAAGGCGACGGATCCTGAGGCCCGAAGCGGCTCGTGAAGACCTTGAGCTCCTCGCTGTACAGGGGATTCAATGACATCAGCTCCTTGATGACGTCAATCACCGCCTGGCCATAGGCTTGGAGCTCGGCCTGGTCCTCCTTGGGCGGTTGCGGGTAATCGACCCGCACCAGATAGGGCGGCTCTTTCGACAGCCATTCGACGATCTCGAAACGCTCCAGGCCTTCCGCCATGAAACGGATGCGTCCCTCCGTGCGGTTCGGGTCATGCACCCGCACCACGGTTCCGAAACGATGGAAGTCGCTGTGTCGAGGCGGTTCGCCAGCATCAGGCTTGACCAGTACCAGGCCCACCATCTTGTGCGGAGTCTCGCCCACCTGCTTGATGGTATCCAGCCAGGCCGACTCGTCGATGAACAGCGGCATCACATGCGGCGGGAAGAACGGTCGCTCGGAGAGCGGCAGCAAATGCAGCGTGGGCGGCAACAGCTCATCCGCGCGGGCTAGCTCCGAACCTGTCTCCACCTGGCCATTCACCACTTCAGCAGAGCCGTTGTCATAGCCGGCTTTCTTGTTCACTTATGGGTACCGTTTACTGTTTACGCCAGTCGCTAAAGTAAGGGCGCACAGACGATGTGACAAGTGGAGCGGGCGGGGCGGGTCCCTTGACCACCGTCAAGGACAAACAGGCGCCGCGTGTGGAAGATAAAGGCTTGGGCGCGATTGACTCGACCTTTGGGTGGCGAGCCGGTCGACGGATTACTTCGCTATACGCCGGATGTCCCAGCGCCTGGCGGCGCACGGTCCGAGAATGGGCTGAAGACAAACGGTGTGAGGAGGCGATGCCATGACCCAAATGGACCCAGTCCCGATGATGATCTTGTTGCTATCGGTCGGTCTCGCCTTCGTGTTGATGTGCGCAGGCATGGGGAGGTGTCTGCAGCAGCTGCGCGCCTATCGACGTGAGCTGGTTGCGGGCGCGAAGACTCTGCGCCTGCACGGGATGCTGGTACGGCTCGGTGTCAGCGTACAAACCTACGTGAAGCGCACACCCGCCATCGAGGTGGAGAAGCATTTGTACCAGTGTCAGCGCTGCACGGAAACGGAGGCCTGTGACGATTTTCTGGAGCGCCGCGGCGAGCGGAGCCCGGATACGTTCTGTCCCAACATGCGCGATTTCCGCAGGCACCAGCGTCGAGCACGCTGATCGCCGCTGGTTGACGTCCCAGGCACTGGCGCGCAATCCCGTTTTCGCCGCCGCGGACATGCTCTTGCGGCCCGCTAGCAGGCATCAGCCCCGATGCAGACCAGCGCTGCGGCGCTCCCGTAACGACAGCAGGTACGTTCTTACCGGCGGCAGGAGCGCTCGGGTAAGCGCTTCGTCCGAACTCATGAATTCACCGGAAACCACCTCGCGTCGGTCGACGACGATGTTTGGGGGCGAAGCCAGGTCGAGCTCGAAGAATGCACATCGGTCGCGCTGGAAGTGAACCTTGGTATGGATCTCACGGACGAAGCGCAGCTCGCTCGGCTGAACAAGGATCCCCACCTCCTCGCGCAGTTCCCGCGCGGCCGCCTCTACCGGCTTTTCACCCTGTCGCACGCCGCCGCCGGGAAAGGAAAGACTACTCCGGTAGGAGTTGGTGATCACCAGGACCCGCCCGTCGTACCATACCGCCACCAGCGTGCCACGGTGGCGGGGACGCAGAACAAACCAGACCGCCCGCAGCACGCCGTAGGCCACGCGCAGCCCAAATCGCCATAAGCTGTCCACGACCCGACTCACTTCCGCCTGGCGAGCCGGGAGGAGTCAAGGCGGCGACATGACCCCTGGCAAGAAAGACCTGGCGGCGAGACGGCGCGCGGGATGCAGCACTGTGCCCGGATCAGGGCAAGGAAATCGCGAGGCGTGCAACCGCTAGGCAAACTCAACGCGGCTGGCGGGATGCCGGACTTGCTGCCCAGCCGAAGCGTCTGTACAGCAGGGTCATGATTTCGACACGTCGCAGAGGCGTCCCATGCAGAAACCACGAAATGGTCCTAGCCACGCTGGTGCCGCCGCATTGCATCGACAATATCTATCCCCCGACGGGTTCCAGGACCCTGAGAACGAACATAACGCCATCGCTTTCCCCGTTGAAGCGAGGCGGCTCTGAAAACCGGCCGTCAGCCTCATGCCGTGCGCAGACGCGCATTGTTAACTGCGCCGCAGGGTCCGGGCCGCTCTCCCTGTATCGGACAACCGGGCTGTGCGCTATAGCCGCCTCCGGCCGCAGGACAGGCGTGCGCACACGGATTCGCCAATGAGCACAACAACGGGATGCGCGACACCGCCCGCGGCATACCAACGGAAGCGCGGTGGCGCGCGACGTTAACACTGCGCGAGCCCTGCGGCAATAGGCGACAGGAACTCATGCCTGTCCAGGCCAGGCAGCGACCCAGCAGGGAGCCGCTATGGCGGATTCGGCGCAGCACCGGCAAGCCCGACGGGAGCGCGGACAGGCGCGCCTGCCCACTGGCGCACGGGTGATTCCAAGCCGGCTACCTTCGGGTGCTGTTGGCTCGACAACCGCTGAGGCGGGCCCATTGCTTATACTCGAAGGAACGGGCACAGGGACCACCGCAAGCCCAGGAGCAGTTAACGCGCATGAGCCTGGAGCAGTATCTTCGCCAATGCCGGGAGCTCAGTGCTCTCTGCACGCAGAATGGATGGATCGACAACGATACGCTGCGGGTGGAAATCTTGGAGAGGAACGATCGGGATGTTCTGGCGGCGGTGACCTTCGAGGAGATCCTGATGGAAGGCGCCGGGTGCGTGGCGGGCCGCGTTTCGTGCTATGGGAGAGTCCGTGCCAGGCTGTCGGAAGACGGTCAGGTGGACCGCCTGGAGATCCTCTAGCTTCTTTGGGGATGCGGTCGGGTTCGGGGTACACTGGGTCACGAGGCGGCCTTGGTCCCCGAAAAAGAAAACGAGAAAACCATGCCTAAGCTCATCATCAGCCGAATCTGCCTTGTGTTATCCACCTTGTACGCCGTGGCGGGCCTGGCAGCCCCCACCATCACTATCACCCCTTCGCCCGTGGTGGCCTATCCCGGTGAATCCGTGCAGCTGAAGGTTGACATCGGCGGGCCGTCGGAATATCGGGTGAAATGGATTCTTCAGGGGCCACTGGTGGGCGGTATCGATGCCGGCCAGCTAAGCGATGACGGTCTGTACACAGCCCCGGCAAGCATGCCGACGGGGCCCGTGCGTATCGTGACGCAAATCTCAACAGGCGAGTGGAACCTGCCCGTGGCGGCAGCCTCCGTGCCGGTTCAGATTATCCCCGAGGGCATGCCGAAACCCGCCTTTGGCAGGCCGCCGGCGCCACCTCAGTTTCCCTTCCAAGCCGGAGAAGCCGGAACAGGGACACAGCCCGCGCCGCCCGCACCGCCTGCGCCGCCCGCGCCGCCCGCTAACCTCCGCTAGTCGCCATTGGTGTTCGGCTAGCCCGGATCTCTCACCGGGATTCGGAATCTTGGGTCGCTCTGGCAAAGCAGATTGGCCGATCGTCCGCCGAGGCATAGCTGTAGCTATGTCTCAAGGAGGATTGGTCAAGATGCAAAGCCAGAGTGGACCAAGAACCGAATAGGACAGGCTGTTCATAAAGAAGTCCGGCTCGGAGAAGCCAATGTGTTGAGTTTGCCTACATAATCTGTGCTCCGAGGTCCGCCTGGTGAGAAATCCGGGCTAGAGCCGTACCGGCATGAGTGGCCGGGACCGTCGGCCGCAGGGATAGCGGCCGTCGAGCCGGCAGGGAGGTATTCACGGCGTGTCCCGGCGGCTCGTGCCGGTACGGCCCCCAACCGCGAATGTTGAACCGGATGCGCCGGATAGCTAAACCGAAATACGCTACGGGCAGACCCGGTCGGGGTGTTGGCGTAGCGGCGTAGATGGCGAGCGGCGCAGGGAGAGCTTAAGCTCGGCATCTCCGCTTCTCGCCAGGCGAGGG